>CATPBY010000473.1 GCA_955652845.1 uncultured Terriglobales bacterium
ATTCGTTTGCAGACCTTCGCGTCATGCACGTTGGCATGGTCGGAGGTGCGACCACATTTTGCGCAGAGCCATTCCTCGGTAGCGGGATTCCTGCCGATGTTCAGCTAATTCAGTCCGTTCAGAGGCCGCGATTCGTGGGCAAATGATACTAGTTATCAATGCGGGAAATACGAAGAAAAATGGTGTTGGCCGTCAAGGTTTCGAGCGACAAAGTCGCTTACCTGGCGCATACGATTGACATCACCCAGACAGGGGCACGGCTTGGTGCCCTCCGAACGCCATTGCAACCCGAAATGATCATAGGTTTGCAGCGCGGGTCGAACAAAGCGAGGTTCCGAATCGCATGGACTCGGCAGGTTGCCCCGAATGAACTACAGGCCGGCGTCGAATCTTTGGAGCTGCAGAACAACTTTTGGGGAGTCGACTTTTCTGCCCAGGGGCAGACCTAGTGAACCTATTCACGGCCTCCGTGTACATTGCTAAGGTCGGAGTCGGCTGCATGTCGACGGTCTCTTCCTCTTTCCACATTGCGACACCAATCTACTCGCCGCCCATTCGGCATGCTCCACTGACACTCGCGACCACGCCATTCAGAAAGCGTAGCCTACGATACGGACCACGGGCACTCCTCGTTCGGGAGCCTGTGGACTGCAGCTTGAGTTTTCAAGTTGGATTCGGAATCCCTTACCCACACAATTCTGAATCGAGCTCTCCGCTGCCGGTATTCCACCCACAACAAGTCTCCGGATCGTATTCCCCGCGATAGCCCTGACAGCAGTGCGCCGCTACGGCTGACACTGCTTGCCGTGACGCTTTGCGTGAAAGGCGTCCCGTTCCCATCACGTCCTGATATTTGTACGGCAAGGTCCACTTGCGCACGCGGCTCGTGCCGACGCTCTGCCATACGACTCAGATTCGTGAAGCGACAGCGGCTCTTGGAGCGGTTCGAACTCTTACGTCGTCCGTGCAACCTTTAGCGTCCAGGAAATGCAAAGCGAACGCCCAGCCAGCCAATCCAACAGCGCCATTAACAGGATCGCGAAAATGCTCACATTGTTTCCTATCGGAACCCAGAAGGTCCTACCACTCAAGACTTTCGCAGTTTTGGTCGAGAAGCACGATCAGGTAATTACTGCACTCCGGGAAAATTGGAAACGTATTTCATCCGGTGGCTCAGGCGCTAAAAATGAAGCTGGCTACACGCCGGGTTATGCGAGGAATGTAGAACTCAGGACGGTGCGGTTGCCCCGGCGGGGTGCGATTGTCCGTCGTCGGCTGGTCTTTCGCGGGAGGATTGGCTTTCTTGATTCGCTCTACAACTTCCTGCAAAGTCAGGTATGACATAGCAGAATCTCCTGATGGGAAGACGGACGATGCCCTTGTGGGTGCCGCCCCAGTTGCTTCGCTTTTGCGGGTAAATCCAGGCTGTATTCAAAATACTGCCAGTTTCACAGACTGAAAACTGATCAATTGTGAACACATTGGAGGAACAAGGCCCTACGCACAGCGGCGGGCCATCAAGATCAAGAACCTAACAAAACCTCGGCAATCGACCACGGGGAAAGAGCCACGGCGCGAGCTTTCACTGTAACTTCGCGTACTCCGCCTTGGCTTCTTTCAGGATGGGGATGTCGGGGTCGGTGTCTTTCGAACCGCTACTTTAGCTGCCAGTCTAACGCGTAGATTTCGTAGGTGCTGATGTCTCGCAGTGCCACCGGAGAATCATCGGGAGCCAAGCCGGTCCAATCTCCGAAGCTTCCCGAGGTCGGGCGCTTCACATCCTTTAGGCTGGCCACGCGTTCCAGCTTGTGATCTTTGATTTGTACGCGGTAGAACGTGGGCTCACCCTCGGCAGTGGAGCTGAAATACACATACTTTCCGTCATGCGACCATGCTGGGTAGTCCGCCGTGTCTTGGGTTAGCTCTGACCACTTCTGGGCTTTCATGTCAAAAAGCATGAGATGGCCCTTAGCAGAAAGAGCAGCGATGTAGTTGTCATCTGGCGAAAGTCTGGAAAACCATTTGCCTTCAGAACCAGGCAAGGTCGAGAGCTGGTTGGTCTTCAAGTTCAGCTGATAGATGGCTTTCACCATGTCAGTTGACCCGTTGCTAAAAAACAACGAATCACCATCCCGCGACCAGTTGGGAATGATCTCCGCGCGATCGCTCTTTGTCACTTCTTTGGGTGCTCCACCATCTGCCGACACGATGTAGACGTGCTTGGGTTTGCCAGGTACGGAAGCAGCAAATGCAATCTGCTTCCCATCGGGTGACCATTTGGGCTGTACGACTTCCATGCGAGGAGAAGTGAGCTGAAGTCGCTCCGTCCCGTCCATTTTGCTGCGCCACAGAGTTAGGTCCGGATAACTCAAATAGGCGACCCATTGCCCATCCTTCGAAAAACTCAAATGAATGGCGGATATGCCTGAAAGATAGGGCAAAAACTGCTGAGACTTGGCATCGTACCGCACCAGTTCGCCAAGGGGAGCACCTTGAAACGCAAAGAGCTTCTTCGCATCCCGGCTCGGCACCGGGGCGAACATCAGGCTTGGGCCCGTGGTCAACTGTGTTGGCTCTGGGTTGTGCTTGCGTAGA
>CATPBY010000474.1 GCA_955652845.1 uncultured Terriglobales bacterium
ATCCTCGAGCATCTGACCGGCCCAGAGTCGCCTCGCGATTGGCAGGGGGCATTGCCCTTCACCTACCACGTGGGCCCGGGTCAGGTAAAAGTAAAAATGCACCTGAAGCAGGACTACCAGTTCCGCACGATATGGGACGTCATCGGGCGGGTGCGGGGCAGCGAATTGCCGGACGAATGGGTGGTAGGAGGAAATCATCGCGACGCCTGGGTTTATGGCGCCGTTGACCCCAACAGCGGTACTGCGGCCATGCTGGAGGAAGTCCACGGAATTGGTGAATTGCTGAAGTCGGGATGGAAACCGAAGCGCACTATCGTGCTCGGCAGTTGGGATGCGGAGGAAGAAGGACTGATCGGTTCCACGGAGTGGGGGGAGCAACACGAGTCCGAGCTGGCCAATGCCGCCGCATACCTCAACATGGACGCGGCCGTCTCCGGCCCGAAGTTTGGTGCGTCGGCTTCGCCCAGTCTGAAGCAATTTCTGCGCGAGGTGACAAAAGTTGTTCCCAGTCCGAAGAGTGGCACTCTTTATGAGGCTTGGAGAAAAGCAAGTCTGCCAGGCGCCGAGGCCGGCGAGTCACCTACCGAAGCTATTGGAGACAGCAGGCGTATTCCCGCAGTTCAAGCCAAAGGTGAGGTGCCGGTGGGTGATTTGGGCAGCGGATCCGATTACACCGTTTTTTTGCAGCACCTCGGCGTGCCATCCACAGATGTGAGTACCAGCGGGCCATACGGCGTGTATCACTCTGTGTTCGATAATTTCAACTGGTTCAAGAAATTCGGCGATCCCGATTTCACCTATGAGCAGGAGATGGCCCGGCTTCATGGGATCGAAACCATTCGCATGGCTGACGCCGATGTGCTGCCCTACGATTACGAGGAGTATGGCCAGGAAATTGTCGCGTACATCGACACAGCCAGAAAAAAGGCAAGCAATGCCTTCGGCAATCAGGCGCCCAATTTCTCCGAGGTGTCACAGGCAGCTCGGCGTTTTGAGCAAGCCGGAGCAAAGCTGCTGGCCCGGCAGAAGAATCCAGGGAACGACCTCACGAAACTGAACCAGGCTCTACGCGCGGCGGAGCGGGCCTTGTTAATTCCTGAAGGCCTGCCCAACCGTCCCTGGTTTCGCCATGCAGTTTATGCTCCCGGCCAATACACCGGTTACGCGGCAGTTGTAATTCCTGGCGTCAATGAAGCTATGGACAAACGCGATCTCGAGCGGACGCGGCTGCAACTCTCGGCTCTGTCAGCGGCCTTGAACCGGGCAGCCAAGCAGCTTGAAAACTACAAGTGATTGCTCAAGTGATTGCTCACGATGTGCAATACTTTGCGTTCTGCTTCAAATCCGCTTCTGAAGCCTCGTCTAGTGCTGCGCCTTGGAGTAGAATACGGAAGCCGGGCCGCCACTTCCTTCCTGCTTTGGACGGCTGGCATAATCGAGCTGCCGTAACCGCCCCCATGCCGCTGGCCCGCATCGTCGCTCGACTGGCAGAACACGCCCACATTTTGGCTGAGGAGTTACGCGCCCGCGGATTCGAAGTGCAGACGTGTTCGCCGGAAGAGCAATCTTCCGAACCTGCGGACCTGGAAATCAGCTTAGAAGACTGCGCAATCGAAGATGCCCTCGCAGACGCTGCTCATACTCCGCTTACTCAGGATGCCTGGGTATTCATCGCGCCGGGAGCTGTCAGCGAGAATTCGCGGCCAATACGAGCCGAGCGTTTAATTCCGGGAATGTTGGCTGCAGCGCCGGCAATGGAGGTGAAAACAGAACCGGCACTACAGGCCGATGCTTTTGCCATCACATTTCCAGCTGCCATATCCATGCCTCAGCAGGAGATTCATAGTGAACTGGGAGCTCAAGCTCACGACGCATCAGGTAATTCGGAACCGGTCACCAAGAGAGCTGAACCCATTTCCTCCGTGCTACTACATGATTCACTCGCCGCGGAGCGACAGCTTGTTGAGCAACCGCAGCGAGTGGTTGTCGAAACCCATGTCGTCGCTACGGTGTCTACAGAGCCAGGAAAGCTCAACCCGCCAGTGTCACTGGAAATTCCGGCAGCCGTCCGAAGACGGTTCCCGTCCTACCGCGTTCGGATCCCGCGAATGTCGCGCAACGAGAAGTTATTTTGGAAGATCGCGTCATTGGCGGCGATGCTCACGTTCGTATTCTTGCTGCTGACCGCGGCCTCTCACCATTTTTCACCAGTCCCGGCGGGATTGGGGCCGGGTGCGGGTGAGGCGGGACAACCGGTCCCATTCGCCAAAGCGAGATCGGACATCCCCAAGGTAGCGCAGACACAAACTGTTCTTGCCGCCGAACCCGGCATGACCGCGCCGCCTTCAAAAGATTCAGCCGCTAGTCAGGTCAAACTGGGTGCGGTCATATCAAGTCCCAGAGCTGTCACAAAGGATGAGTCCAATACTGGCAACGGCAAAGTAAGTCTGGCTTCGTCCACCGAGCGGATAGCTGCGCCTGCAACTGGTCAGGACTCTGTTGCCCGAAGCGATGCAGACTACGTTGCCAGAGACACAATTGTTCGTTACGGGGCCGCAGCGCGCTCGGCCGCAGCGCGTCGGCAACATTCAGGGTCGCGCGAAACTGATTACGTCGCCAAAGACACTGTCACTCGCTACAACGCGGGTTCAAAAGGCACTGCAACGTCGCGAAAATAGCGGGCGCATGCCGGCTGAAAGCCGTCTGCTTCCCCTGGTGAACTGAGAATCCTGTCCTCACTGGATCTTTCAGGTAATGGTCCGTATGATGACGGCACTTTTGACACTGCGCTAAGAAGGAGAACCAGCATGACCGCGGGGACGGCGGTCGCGCACATACTGAAGACCTTGCCTGCGGCTGCCAGCGCTACATTTCTGGCGCTCTTTCCCATTGTGAATCCGTTCGGCGGTGTTCCCATATTTTTTTCTTTGACTTCAGATTTTTCCCCGCGTGAACGCAATATCACGGCGCTGAAAACCGCTGTCTACGTAACCGTAATACTCGTTTTCTTCATGTTCCTCGGACGATTTGTGCTGAGTTTTTTCGGAATATCTCTGCCAGTAATAAAAATTGCCGGCGGACTTATTGTGGCGAATACTGCCTGGGGGATGGTGACTGCAACCAGCCGCATAACGGCGGCGGAGAGTCATGAAGCCAGCACGAAAGAAGATATTTCGCTGACCCCGATGGCTATGCCCATACTCTCGGGACCGGGTTCGATCGGAGTGGTGATGGGCCTGGCGGCGCAT
>CATPBY010000475.1 GCA_955652845.1 uncultured Terriglobales bacterium
GCCGACATGGTCTTCGTCACAACTGGCCTCGGAGGAGGCACTGGCACCGGGGCGGCGCCTATCATTGCCTCGCTCGCCAGTGAAATGGGAGCACTGACAGTTGCGGTCGTCACCAAACCTTTTGCATTCGAGGGCAAGCGCCGCATGCAGCAGGCGGAGCGAGGGATCTCGGAGTTGATGGATTCCGTCGATACCACCATCGTGATACCGAACGAAAAACTTCTCGCAGTGGCGCAGGATGCGGGATTTTTCGAATCTTTTCGCGTCGCTGACGACATCCTGCGTCAGGGCGTCCAAGGCATCTCCGATATCATCACCATCCCCGGGATCATCAATCGCGATTTTGCCGACGTGAAAGCGATCATGGCGGGAATGGGCTATGCCGTCATGGGAACCGCCAGCGCGGGCGGCGCGCGCCGCGCAACCGAAGCCGCGCAGAAAGCCATTGCCTCACCGTTGCTCGAAGCTGGCGCTATCGATGGCGCGCGCGGCATTCTCATCAACATTACCGGTTCCGCATCGCTCAAGCTGGCCGAGGTGCAGGAGGCCTGCACCATCATCCAGAGTGCTGCCCACGAAGACGCCAACATTATCTTTGGCGCTGTGCTGGACGAAAAGACCAAAGACTCAGTGAAGATTACGGTGATTGCGACTGGCTTCAAGGATTCCGACAAGCGGCGTCGTCATCAGGAGGCTCGAAACAGCTACTCTGTTTCGCACGAGTATTCCGATGCCGATCCGGAGTTCGAGCCTGGACCTACGCCGCCGATGGTGATGGAACAATCTGGCCAGCAGGCTGCGGTCGCTCCGTCCCCGACTGTGACACTTGAGACAATGCGCGGCGCCATGATTGCCAATTTCGAGCAGGAGGACCTTGATGTGCCGGCGTTCATGCGCAAACGCGGCGAGCCAATTTAAGAGCGCGAATCGGTAACCGCTACATAAGCGCCTAATCCGATAAGAGTTATGCCGGTTACGGTTCGTTGCCGCCGGCGCAGCACTGAGGATGCCTTTAGCCGGGCGCCAATCGGCGCAGCCAGGAGCGTCACTATTAGGTCGCAAGAGGTGTTCAGGGTGACGGAAATGCTCCCGAGGATGAGGAACTGCCAGATCAAAACTCCGTGCTGGCGGTTCACAAATTGAGGAATGAAGGCCAGAAAGAACAGGGCGGTCTTGGGGTTTAATACTTCGGTCGCCATCCCCTGCCAGAAGGGACTCTTGCGGGCGGGCTCGACTGACGGGGAAACTTCTTCCTCAATTCCCGCGGTCACTATCATGCGCACACCCAGGTAGACCAGGTAAGCCGCACCAGCATATTTCACCAGTGCGAAAGCGGTCGCCGAAGTAGCCAGCACCAGGGATAGCCCGGTAGCAGCGGCGACCACGTGAACCATGCCGCCCAGAAACGTTCCCAGCGAGGAAAGAATCCCTTCGCGGCGCCCGCCGGCAAGTGTGCGGGCGAGCACATACAACATTCCCGGACCAGGTGCGATTGCCAGGAGAGCGGCCGCACCGAGAAAAAGCAACAGCTGGTGGGAATCGATCATCCTCCAGATTCTACACAATGATGAGACTTCGCCTCGTCTCCATGTCCTCAAGGGGTCCAGGTCCAGCCGCATCATTTAGGATCAGGATGTGAAACAGACGAAGAGTTCGAGGAAAATTGGGTTGGCCCGGGCTCTTTCGAAGCTCGGCTATTGTTCGCGCTCCGCGGCGTCTGAGCTTATACGCGCTGGTCACGTCCGTTTAAACGGCGCCACTCCCCATAATCCTGAAACTCCGGTTCGCATGGAAAAAGACCGCATCGAAGTGGATCATGGAGATATTGTTCAGGCGTCGAAAGTCTATCTGGTGTTGAATAAGCCTCGCGGAGTGATCACTACAACTGCAGATGCAGAAGGAAGAAAAACAGTCTACTCATTTCTGGATAATGACTCACCTTGGGTCGCACCCGTAGGTCGCCTCGACAAGGCAAGTGAAGGGCTTCTTCTGCTGACCAACGATACTGAATGGTCGGCAGCGGTGCTGGCGCCTGAAATGCATCTGGAGAAAACATACCATGTGCAAATCCGCGGGGTTGCAGATGCAGCGCTATGCAAGTCATTAGTCGCGGGCGTCAGATTGCATGACGGAACTTTGCTGCACGCCAAGAATGCCAGCGTTCTGCGTGGCGGCAAGCATAATACCTGGCTGGAAATAATTCTGGATGAGGGCAAGAACCGCCAGATCAGGCGCATGCTCGAGGTAAAGTCAGTAGTGATCCTGAGGCTGGTACGGGTCGCGATCGGCCCGCTGGTATTGGGAGATCTTCCGAAGGGCTGTGTGCGGACATTAACGGTAAAAGAGAGGCGAGCGCTGGACCGGGCGATGCGAAGAAACGGTTAAGGTTTTTTCATGAATACAGCCCTGCCTGCGATCTGCCCGGCAAGCTCCAGTTGCTGCAGATCGTCGAGCGTGAAGTCGGCGCCCACCGAGCTGACATCAAATCCTTTTCGGCAAATCTGGATTACGCCCAGCACTTTCCCCTGTTGATCGAGCACCGGCGCGGACATCAGCTTTTGAATGGTAGACGCTCTCTGTTCGCCCTCTTCTTTGCTGCCCAGTCGAACTGTCTCGAAAATGCTGGCATGTTTTATCTTGGCAAAGTTATTAAACAGTTCAACTTTCCGGGTGGCGGCCGTGTGGGCCGCAATTGCGGATGTACTGGAAAGAGGGATCGACCCCGCCGTTTTCAATTCGCCCGGGAACAGGAACCGAAGCAGGTTGTTCTCCAAATGCAACAGAGCGACTTCGTCCTGGCGCACTCGGAGGATCTTGGATAATGCGGAACAGAACTGCTCAGGAGTTGACGATGCTTCCAGTTGATGCGCGATCGCAGCCAGATCACGGGCGGGCGCGGCTCCCGCCGCCGATGCGTGGTGACTGGATTGTGGCTTTTCCTTCATAGCGGATAAGTTCTTGCTTGTGCTCCCTGCCGCTGGCACTCCATTTACTCACAGCGGACACTCCAATGCTGAGGCCAGCACAGTGTCCACGGCAAGTTACTGAGGTACCGCCAGTCCCCGGGGACTGACGCTGGTACTACCGCTTAGTGAGAGGGTAGGCTTTTTCCCGCCAGCCCCGAATGCCGCTATCCATGGAGAGCACATTGGTATAACCCATTTTTTGCAAGTTGTCGGCCGCCAGCGCAGAGCGGTAGCCTCCGCCGCAATAAAGGACTATGGAAGTCGTTGGATCGGGAACGCGCTCTTCAATATCGCGCTCGATGATCCCCCTGCCTAGATGAATCGCGCCGGGCAAGTGGTCCTGCGCAAATTCGCTCTCCTCGCGCACATCGACTAGCAGGAATTTATCTCCCCGATCGATCTTATTCTTTACCTCGTCAACGTTAGTTTCCTTAACCCGTCGACGGGCATCTTCGACGATGCGCAGAAAACGGGGGGAATGCTGGGGTGCCATGGGCTGCTCCATCAGGTAAACGTTATGTCTACGATACAAGAAGTTACAGAACGTAACAAAACCATCTGAACCAGGAATATTCTATTGAAGGAGCCCCAGCTTGCCGATGAACTTGTTCAGGGCGACTTGCATCCGTCGGCGCAAGACCGGATGGCTCAGGGAAAAAAAATATGAAGCATTCTACAGTGCTGCCTCTGGGTTGCCTTCTGCTTACGATCCCGGGACATGCCCAGGACTCCTCGCGCGTGATTGCGATGGAAAATGCA
>CATPBY010000476.1 GCA_955652845.1 uncultured Terriglobales bacterium
ATTGTTAAAGAGAGTAACCCAAGCAAGCAGGTTATTTCGCAGCGACTTAGCCTTCTAAATAAAGATGTTAACAAAAGCCGGCGCGGGGGTGGTAAATATTTGCACTGTTGTGGGCGAGACCGAACCTCTTTTGGGAAATTCACTTCGCCGCGCTCAGCCGATCTGCACTTAAAACCAGTTGACTTTTCAAGCTCAACTTTACTTGCGAAGGGTGTGCGTGAATTGCCAGCGAACTTAATTCCACAGCTTCTAGTGACCAGTAAGCCGATTGAGAGTGGTTTTGAAATTTCTGTCGATTTCGATGGCATCATCCTGTCCGCATCGGTTTTTCGGGCGGGGCGAAGAGCATGCCCCAGGGAAGTCGAATGGATCTCGCGCACTGCGGCACACATGTGCAGGCACTCCACGCGCGATCCCACGCCCGCTGAACTACGCCGCCTTCGGGACGATGCAAGAGAAAAAACCCTCAGATTTTCAAATTGAGCCACTAAAGCCAATTGACGCATTTTGAGCTTGAGTCTAGGATGGCGCCTAATACTTCTTTTTTGGCGGGAGCCGGGCATGAGTTTGAGCACGCTGCGGAATGCTTTTGTCTGGAACCTGGTCCTCGCTCTTCCAGCGTCAATGTTTGCCGCGGACTCGGCTGCCGCTATGCTCTATGCCAAAGGTACCGCGTGGCTTAATGGCAGCAGCGTGCCGAAGACTTCTGCAGTTTTTCCTGGCGATTTGGTGCAGACCAAGCCCGACTCGGTCGTGAACATTAATGCCTCGGGCTCAAGCGTGATCATTCTCTCCGATTCTCTGGTCAAGTACGAAGGCGGATCGGTGGCGATCGAGCACGGCACTGTGACCGTGGCGACTTCCAAAGGAATGACTACCCGTGCCGGAGAGATTACCGTCTCACCCGCATCCAATGCTGCTTTGACTGAATTTGAAGTAAGCGATCTGGACGGAACCGTTCAGATTGTGGCGCGAAAGGGAGACCTCAGCGTCAGTGACGGAACCGAGACGTCCAGGCTCGCGCAGGGCGATCAAGCGACTCGTGACGACTCCCAGTCCGACGAGAACAAGAAGAAAAAGCGGCGTCGTGGCGCTGGAGCGGCGCCAGCGGCTGGCGGCGGCGTATTGGACTCCCCCCTGGCAATGAAAATCGGAGCTGTGGCCGTATTTGGACTGGGGGCATGGGTTCTGTTGCAAGATGATGAACCGGCAAGTCCATCAAAGCCCAACTAATCGCCCAGCGATCTCTCCATCGCCTGTCGTTGCCCGATTGTGGCAGCCGGGGAGCGGCGTAATATCTCCGGAGGCAATGGGATCCCGGTTTCAAGCAGACTGGCGAACTGCTCAGCCAGCAGGGGCCGGCTGAAGTAGTAGCCTTGCGCCTCCTGGCATTTATGGGCCTGTAGAAAAGCCAGCTCTCCCTGTGTTTCCACGCCCTCCGCAACCACCCTCAGCCGCAGGCTTTGGCCCAGGCTGATGACTGCGGTAACGAGCGTGGTTTCGTCAGGGGTGGTGGTTATCTGGCGTACGAACGATTGATCAATCTTGAGCGCGTCTATGGAGAATTTTCTCAGATAGCCCTGGAATATCCTGTACCGAAGTCGTCGACCGCTAACTGCACTCCTTTCGCTCGTAGTCTTTTGAGGATGATTTCGGTCGACTCAGCATGCTTCATCAGAACGCTCTCGGTCAGTTCCAGTTCGAGAGTTCTTGGATCCAATCCTGTTTCCTTGAGAATGGCGAACACCACTTCGGGGAAGCTTTCGTCCCGCAATTCGACAGCGGAAATGTTTACCGCGATACTGCGCAGCGGCAGGCCAGCGTCTGCCCAAGCCCGGGCTTGTTGACAGGCTTCCCGAAGTACCCAGTTGCCGATCGGCAGAATCATGCCGCAGTCTTCCGCGACCGGAATAAATTGTGCCGGAGGAATCAAACCTCGAACCGGATGCGTCCACCGTATCAGCGCCTCAGCCCCTGTAATTTCTCCGCTGCGGAGATTCACTTTCGGCTGGTAGTGCAGCGCGAACTCCTGGCGTTCCAGGGCGCGTCGCAGGCTCTCCTCAATCGACTGCCGCTCTACCGCCCGCACGTTCATGGCTGGCTTGAAAAACTGGTAGCTTTGACGCCCATTTTCCTTGGCCTGGTACATTGCGGTGTCGGCATTTTTGATGAGCGTTTCGGCATCCATTCCGTCGTCTGGATAAACACTTACCCCGATGCTGGTGGTGACGTGAAGATCGTGCTGGTCGACAGAATGCGCTTCGGCGACGGCCTGCAGTATTCGTCTTGCCGTGATAGCGGCGTCCTCCGACTGTTCCACTTCTGAAAGCAACCCGACGAATTCATCGCCCCCCTGCCGGCTCACGGTGTCGGCGCCGCGTACACATGTCACCAGCCGCGCGGCGATAGATTGCAAAAGCTTGTCGCCGATTGGATGACCCAGCGAATCGTTGATGTGTTTGAATCCATCCAGATCCAAAAACAGTATCGCCACTTTTTTCTTGTGACGCGGCGCGAGCCCGATGGCCTGGCTAACCCGGTCATTCAACAGCATCCGGTTGGGCAAACCGGTCAGAAAGTCATGCTGGGCCGAATGGGTTATTTGCTGCGCCATAGCCCGCGCCGCGCTTACATCGCGGAAAACAATGACCGCTCCCGTGGCCTTTCCTTCGCGATCATGAATGGGGGCGATTGAATCTTCGATCGGAGTTTCAAAGCCATTCCGCCGCAGCAGGACGCAGTTTGCTGGAAGATGACCCGTCCACTTTTGTCCCGCTATTATCTCGATGGGATTGGCAATCGGCTCGCGAGTGTTAGCGTCCAAAATCCGAAGCACCTCAGTCACCGGCCGTCCCGCCGCCTCCTGCCAAGTCCAACCCGCCATCTTTTCCGCAACCAGATTGAGGAAGCTGATATTCCCCTCTAGATCGGTGCAAGCCACGGCGTCGCCGATGGAGTTGAGCGTGACCTGGGCCCGTTCCTTTTCTATGAACAATGCTTCTTCCATGACTTTGCGTTCCACTGCGTAGCGCAGGGCACGCATCAGCCCGCGGCTCTCGATCTGTCCTTTAATCAGGTAGTCTTGCGCCCCTTCCTGCAAGGCCCTGGCAGCCAGAGATTCGTCGTCCAGACCAGTCAGAACCACCAGGGGAGTGCGGGGCGCGGCGATGTGGGCGCGCCGGACCGCTCCCAACCCCTGCGCATCGGGTAAACCCAGGTCAAGCAGAATTATGTCAACTGGGTGTTGCGCCAGATGCCTCTCAGCATCACTCATGCGCTCCACATGGGTTAACTGAGTTTTGTGCGGACCCTGCTCATTAAGCATCTCGCGCAGCAGACGAGCGTCTCCCGGGTTGTCTTCGACCAGGAGAAGCCTTCTGATGGTTTTCTTCCACACCGCGCTTACCTCGGTTGCGCCAACTTGACTTTGGTCAGCCAGAAATCATTGATGCTTTTGACCAAAGTCTTGAACGAATCCAATTGCACCGGCTTGTTCAGATAACAGTTGGCGTGCAGGTGATAACTGTTCACTATGTCGCCTTCGGACTCGGAGCAGGTCAGGATTATGGTAGGAATATCCTTCAACCTGTCGTCCTGCTTGATATGAACCAAAACCTCGCGGCCATCCATTTTGGGGAGGTTCAGATCGAGCAGGATCACGTCGGGGCGAGGAGCATTCACCTGCGTTCCCTCATGCCTCAGAAAGGCCATTGCCTCCACCCCGTCGGAGGCGACGTGCAAACAGATATCCGCATCGCGAAAAGCTTCCTGCGTCAACCGGACATCACCGGGACTGTCTTCGATCAGCAGAACCTGTAAGGGCATATCCGAAATCCTCGATGTCACTTCACTTTTGCTTGGGCAGCCGCACCTTGGTCAGCCAGAAGTCGTTGACGCTCTTTACCAGCGCCTCGAAAGCGTCCAGCTGCACTGGCTTGCTGAGGTAGCAGTTCGCCTGAAGTTCGTAACTTTTGACGATATCGGCCTCCGCTTCGGAGGTTGTCAGGATCACAGTAGGAATGGTTTTCAGAGTTTGATCTTCCTTGATCTGGGCCAGAACCTGCCGCCCATCCATCTTGGGCATATTCAAATCCAGCAAGATGAGATCCGGGCGCGGCGCGATGATGTGCGCCCCTTCACGCCTCAGGAAGGCCATAGCTTCCACTCCGTCAGAGGCTACGTGCAGCTGGATTTGGCGGTTGGCATCATTGAAGGCTTCCCGGGTCAGCCGGACGTCGCCGGCACTGTCTTCGACTAATAGGACCTGTATCGGCATATTTTTTTCCTTAAACGGCTTGCGCTTTTCCCGCGCTTGCTGTCAGGGCAAAGCGGAATGTGGAACCCTGCCCTAGTTGTGACTCAACCGAAATTCTGCTGCCATGGCGCTCGACAATCTTCTTGCAGATGGCCAGCCCGATGCCGGTGCCAGCGAATTCTTCCCGTTTGTGCAGCCGCTGGAACATGCCAAAAATTTTTTCGAAATACTGCGAATCGATTCCCAGCCCGTTGTCTTTCACCGAAAATACCCAGCTTTCACCGCCATTCCTGGCGGCTGAAATATGCACCTTAGGGACCCCGGGCGCCACCTGGTACTTGATCCCGTTTCCCACCAGATTTTGGAACAGCTGAATCAGTTGCATCTCGTCCGCCATCACCGCGGGCAATGGATCATGAGTCACCAGCGCTTTCTTCTCATCGATTACGCTCTGCAAATTTGTCAGCGCCTGTCGGAGAGCCTCTTCGCTCGAGGTAGCAAGCAGCTCCTGCCCTTTTGTCCCGACCCGGGAATACGCCAGCAGGTCCTGAATTAAGCGCTGCATGCGGCTGGCCCCGTCCACCGCGAACGCGATAAACTCATCCGCGTCAGCGTCCAGTTTTCCCTTGTACCGCCGGGATAGAAGCTGGGTATAACTGGCTACCATGCGCAACGGCTCCTGCAAATCGTGAGAGGCAATATAGGCAAATTGCCCCAGCTCTTCGTTCGATCGCTTCAGCTCATCCACTTTAAACAAAAGATTTTCTTCGGCTTTTTTGCGGACGCTGATATCGCGAATCGCAGCCGTCACCAAAATGCCCTCGGCGCTCTCCAGCGGGCTCAACATGATCTCGATGGGAAACTCGCTGCCATCCTTATGCCGTCCATTGAGCTCAATGCCGGTGCCGATCTGCTGGGCCAGCGCATCCTCCGCGGATCGAAGCGCATCCGCCGCCAGGCGTTCCGCAAAGCCTTCGGGAATGATGTTTTTTACTTGCTGTCCAACCAGTTCGTCGCGGCAGTAGCCAAACTGTTTCTCCGCCTGCACGTTCAGCAGTATGATTTCTCCCGCCTGATTCACCACTACCATGGCGTCGGGAGCGGCTTCGAGCAGTGACCGGTAGCGGCCTTCCATCAGCGCCAGATGCTTTTCACCATAGTTGCGCACGCTGAAGTCGCGAATCGCCGCCGTCACCAGAATG
>CATPBY010000477.1 GCA_955652845.1 uncultured Terriglobales bacterium
CAACTTTTTCTCCCAGGTTGACGACATCCTGGACGAAATGGATGACTCTCTGCCGGATGAATCATTTCTGGAATTTCTGGATCGCCGCTTTCCCAATCCCAGGAATGATCTCAAGAAGGAGGAGGCAAAACAGCGGGCGGTAGATTACGTTACAGGGTTCAACGCCGCCGATCCCAGCCTGGTGGGCGTTCACTGGCTGGTCCAGAGCATGCGCGCCGAAGAAACCATTCAGGGCGCGCGCGCCTTCCGGTCCAGGAATGGATACGCGGACCTGGTCGCAATCTTTCGGCAGAAGATTGCGCAGCACGACGTGCTGGTGAAGACGAGGACGGTTGTTGATAAGGTGCGATGGAGGCGGGGTTCTGCGGATGTAACGTTTCACAGCGCGGAAGGTTCTCCAGTGATTGCCGCCCGTCGTGTGCTGATCACCCTGCCTCTCGCCCTTTTACAAGCACCGCTCGGAGAGGCGGGCGTGGTGGAATTCACGCCGTCGCTGCCGCGACAGAAAATTGAGTCGCTCGACAAACTGGAGATGGGCAAGGTCATACGCATCGTCCTTCGCTTTCGTCACCGCTTTTGGGATGAGATTTCTGCCCCGGGGCACCGCACCAGGACGCTATCTGACATGAGCTTTCTGTTTTCCCGGGACGAATGGTTTCCGACCTGGTGGACAACCATGCCAAAAAGATACCCAATCATTACCGGCTGGGCGCCATTCCGTTCAGCGGAGCGCCTCTCTGGTCAGAGCAGTTCCTTTGTGGTGAAGCGCAGCCTGCAAACTCTGGGCCGGCTGCTGGGAGTTGAGTGGACCAAACTGGAAAGCTGGTTAGAGGCCGCCTTTTTTCATGACTGGCAGAGTGACCCGTTCTCGCGTGGCGCCTACAGCTACGCCAAAACTGGAGCAGATGGGGCACAGCAATCTCTTGCTGCGCCGGTAGAAAACACGCTGTTCTTTGCCGGAGAAGCGACCGATATTTCGGGGCACAACGGGACCGTCCACGGGGCTATCGCCAGCGGATATCGGGCAGCGAAGGAAATCCTGCACGGGCGGGAGTGAGTGTTTTTTGAGAGATATCCTCTCAACCGGGCGAAGCATCCAAGACCAACCTCAGAGAAAGTTTCACGAAGCCAAAGCGCGATCGGCTCGGGAGGAAGAAATGAAGCGGCGATCCACATCAGGAAACAAAATACGTTACGCGGTGGTTGGACTGGGGCACATTGCGCAAGTCGCCGTCCTGCCTGGCTTCAAAACTGCACCCAACTCCGAACTGCTTGCACTGGTCTCGGGAGAATCGGAAAAGCTGAAAAAGGTGGGCAAAAAATATAAGCTCCAGCAACTGTATTCATACGACGAATATGATCGAGCACTTGAGTCAGTTGATGCTGTCTACCTGGCGTTGCCTAACCATTTACATCGCGATTATGCGATTCGAGCTGCCTCCGCGGGAGTTCATGTGCTCTGCGAAAAACCCATGGCTGTCACTGAAAAAGACTGTGAAGCCATGATTAAAGCCGCAGAGGAAAATGGCGTCAAACTGATGGTCGCCTACCGCCTGCATTTCGAAAAAGGCAATCTGGAGGCAATCCGCCTGGCGCAAAGCGGAAAACTGGGGGCCCTGAGAATCTTTACATCAGAGTTCGCGCAGCAGGTTGTACCCGGCAATGTGCGGGTCACGGAACCGGTCGAACGCGGAGGCGGGCCGATCTATGACATGGGTGTGTATTGCATTAACGCGGCCCGCTACCTGTTCCGCGCCGAGCCGACCGAGGTATTCGCTCAAACTGCGAGCAATGGAGAACGGAGATTCCGCGAAGTGGAGGAAATGACCACGGTCACCATGCGTTTTCCGGGAGAATGCCTGGCGACGTTCACTTGCAGTTTTGGCGCGGCCGATGTGAGCCGTTATACGCTTATTGGAACCAAGGGCATGCTGGTGGTTGATCCCGCTTACGAGTACGCCGAGGGAATCCAGCACCACTTAACCATCGGTGAGAAGAAAAAAGTCAGAATATTTTCCAAACGGGACCAGTTCTCGGCCGAGTTGGTCTATTTCTCGGATTGCATTCTCCACAACAAAGAACCAGAGCCTTCAGGAATCGAAGGCCTCGCTGATGTGCGCATCGTTGAGGCAATTTACGAGTCGGCTCGCGCCAACCAGCTGGTCGAATTGCCGGAACTACCCGGCAAGAAGCGGCCAACCCTGGGCCAGGAAATTCGCCGGCCTGCCCATGGAAAGCCTAAAACGGTGCGTGCGAAGTCACCTTCCGGAGAAGCCGCGTAACCCCGTCGCGCCGTTTTAAGACGCGTCGCTTGATGCGGTGTTCCGTCTTACGGGTATCAACGACGTAGCAGGTGTCGGCGCTATCAGCCAAAAGGCTTCGCTACCCGCTATACTGAAGGGCCGTAGTGGCTCAATTTGAATCTCAGCATTTTTCTCATACGACATCCCGGAGCCCGGCGCGACTTGGCTCAGGATGACGCATCGAAATCGGCGGAAATTCCCAATTGAACCCTACTTAAGGGACCGCAGCATCCTACTTTCATCAGAAAAGAGAAATCATGAGCCAAACTAAAGGGTACGCAGCCGCAACTGCGAAGTCTCCTCTTGCTCCCTACGTTTTCGAGCGGCGCGAGCCGCGGGAACACGATGTCGTGATCGACATCAAATATTGCGGGATTTGCCACTCGGATATTCATCAAAGCCGGGGAGAATGGAGCGATTTTCAGGATGAATGCATCTTCCCTATGGTTCCGGGGCATGAGATTGCTGGCATTGTGGCCGCCGCCGGCAGCAAGGTAACCAAACATAAAGTCGGCGACAAAGTCGGCGTGGGCTGCTTTGTGGATTCATGCCGCACCTGTGTCGAATGCAAGCGGGACCTTGAGCAATACTGCACAGTGCAAACCGTCTGGACCTACAACGGCCGCGATCAGGAGGGAAATCCCACCTACGGCGGCTATTCCGGGAAAATCGTAGTTGATGAAAACTACGTCCTGCGCATGCCGGACAATCTGCCTCTCGATGCCTGCGCCCCGCTCCTGTGCGCCGGCATTACGCTTTATTCTCCGCTGAAACATTGGAAGGCTGGGGCCGGCAAGAAAGTCGCAATCGTGGGTCTGGGCGGGCTCGGCCATATGGGCGTGAAGTTGGGACGTGCTTTGGGGGCCGAGATCACGGTTCTCAGCCAATCGTTAAAGAAGCTGGCAGATGGCAAGCGTCTGGGCGCGGATCATTTTTATGCCACCTCGGATCCAGAAACCTTCATCAAGCTGAAGGGCTATTTCGATCTCATCATCAACACCGTCTCTGCCGACATGGATTGGAACGAATACCTCAAACTTCTGAAAGTCGACGGGTCAATGGTGATCGTGGGCATTCCAGCAAAGCAAATTCCAATTGGAGCCTTTCCGCTAGTAACCGGCCGCCGCAGCCTCGCCGGATCAGCCATCGGAGGCATCAAGGAAACCCAGGAGATGCTGGACTTCTGCAGCAAGCACAAAGTCGCTTGCGACATTGAAGTGGTCCCGATCCAAAAAGTGAACGAAGCCTACGAGCGAGTTCAGAAGAGCGATGTGCGCTATCGATTCGTGATCGACATGGCCTCGCTGGGATCTTAATCCTGATCGGCAAGATTGCGCCGGGTATTCAATTTATTGCTTCGCTGGATAGGCAGTTCTTTTGATTTTATGGTGGAGGCGGCGGGAGTTGAACCCGCGTCCGAAAATGTTACTGGTCAAGAGACTACATGCTTATTCCAGTTCATGCCCCAGGCATTACCCTGGGACGTTCGCGGCCGCCGCTCAGAACGGACAAGAAACGCCAGCCGCTAGCCTGAGATCTTAACCTCCCTGCCCAGACGTAGCAGAGAAGAGCAGCCCTCTGTGTGACGCTCGCTCACCGCCCAAGGGCAAAGCGGTGGAGAGCGGCTGCCTAATTAATTAGGCTGCGTATGCCATTTGTTGATTGGCAATTATCATTTTGCCCACGATTACGGGTGTGTGCACCCCGGCATGCCTCTTGGCCGCAAGCATCTCCGTCGAAGCCGTGACGCCCCCACTGGTGGGATTGGCCGTGTTAAAGAGCTACTTCCAATCTAGGGTGGTAGGGACTGGAAGTCAAACACTCTATTGGATGCCAAAAGACCAGGGTGGATGCGCGACATCCCGTTCGCCATGGCCCCGTCACCTCGCCTTTATCTTGCATCCTGCTGCCGTTTGCGACATCTCAATACAGCATTGACTATAGAATGGCCGACTAACCAGCGCATGATTTCTCACGTCCAACGATGTCAGGAGAGCTGCCGGTGAAGTCGCAATGTTTACCCTTCAGCCAGATCCCGCATACCACGCGACTTTTTCTCGATTTTCTTTCCTACTCTCCTGAAGTTCGGCCCTTCTACCAGCATTCTCCGCGATTCACTGATTGGGTAAAGGAGAGAAAAGGCGAAACAGGATATCTGCGTTATGACCAGGCTCGCCGGACGAGGGTGGCTGACATCCTGCAGCGTCAGAATACGAATTGGGGTGCTTCGGCGAGGACGCTGGAAAATGTTGCCAGGCTGCGCGGCGGCGCGTCCGCCGTCGTGACCGGGCAGCAGGTGGTCCTTTTTGGCGGGCCGTTGTTTTCCATTTTTAAGGCGCTCACCGCGGTCAAATTGTCCAATGAGGCCACCAGTGCGGGCGTGGACGCTGTCCCGATATTCTGGCTGGCATCCACCGACCACGATCTAGCCGAGGCGAATCAAGTGGTCATGCCCGGGCCGGACGGTTCGCTGCAAAAGCTCACAGTCTCCACCCACGCCGTGGAGGATGCGCCCGTGGGC
>CATPBY010000478.1 GCA_955652845.1 uncultured Terriglobales bacterium
ATGTCGAAATAGCGCTTCGTCGTATTGACCAGCGCGGTCCTGGTCGACTCGTCCATGTCTCCGGCAGTCAAACAGGTTTGGGCGGATGCCGACTTCAGTAACGCGAACATCAAAACCGCCGCATAAAAGCGCAGTATCCAAGGGCCGATTTTGGAGGATTTACACATCACGGCTACATGCTTCGCCACGCCCAACGTCTCCCCTATCTCTAGAGCCTTAGAATGCCACCTGGTCGAATAGTACTGCAATCTAAATCCCCGGTTCGTGTGGCAGCCGGATTCGGGCCTCCGGCGGTGAGAGGTCGCCGGCTTAAAAGGCTGCCGGCCTTTCATTCCATTTCGAAGGTCAAGTACAGAAGACCGCCGTCTCGCTCCACCTGCAACACCACAGCATCGTTGGTCTTCAGCGGCCCCACGGCGGCGCGAAGTGAATCCACCGAGTCGATCCGCGTTGTGTTCAGGCTATGAATAATGTCGCCGGTTTGCAGGCCGGTATCGGGAATAGTGAGATCGGCGGCGCGGCCCACCACGACGACTCCCGACGGGATCCGCAAAGTTCCGACCATGGAGCGCAGTTGATCGTTCAGATCGATGGCGAGGATCCCCAGGTGCGGTACCAGGCTTTTCTCCGGGTCGGTTGCGTCCTGCAACTGATCCATCTGGTCGCGTTGTTCGATGGCTGGGATCTCGAGCGTGAGCTTCTCCTTGCCACGCAGGATCTCCAGTTTCAGGACCTCATCCAAACGATGCAAATACAAAGCTGCTGTCAGGGCCGGCAAAGTCTGGATAGAACGGCCGTCCGCGGTCAAAACGACGTCTTGCACCTTCAGGCCAGCGGCGGCAGCGGGTCCGCCGGGCTTTACGTCGGAGACGATCACTCCCCAGGACTGGGCCAAGTGAAGACCCTCGGCCAAGTCCGGCGTTATGGCCTGGGCTCCGGCTCCGATCTCGGTGCGATGCACGTGGCCATATTTGCGCAGGCTCTCGTAAACAAACCGAACCACTCGGGCCGGAATGGCGAAGCCGAGTCCCTCGCTGCCGCCGCTCTGGCTAAGAATGAACGTGTTGATACCGACCACGTAACCATCCATGTCCACCAGAGGGCCGCCGCTGTTGCCATGATTAATGGGCGCATCTGTTTGAATGTAGATCATGGGCTTGCTGGGATCAGCCTGCCGCGCCACGGCGCTGACCACGCCCATGGTGGCCGAATTCTGCAGGCCTTCAGGACTGCCGATAGCGAACACCAATTGTCCTTCGTGCGCGGAGCGTGCAGCGCCAAGCGAAAGCGTCGGCAGATTGGTTTCTTCGATCTTCAGCAGAGCGAGGTCGGATTCTTTGTGGATTCCAACAAGCTTCGCGTCCAGGATGGGCCGTCTGGCCGCGGGGGCGAAAGCGGACTGAGAACCTTCTACTGCCATGGGCAGCGCCACTCGGATTCGTTGTGCTCCTTCCACTACGTGGGCATTGGTCATGATGTAGCCATCGGAGTCGAGGATCACTCCCGAACCCACCGCGTGCTGACGGACAATCAGCGCAGTTTCGGTGCGTCCGCTCGGGCTGGCGGTTCCATATCCAGTGACCAGAACTTGAACAACCGCGGGTGAAACTCTGGCTACCAGAGATTGCAAAGCATTGTTCAGTTCCCGCAAAACTGGGGGAGGTTCCGAGGGGCGGGTGTCGGACGTTTTCCCGCGCCCGGCAGGCGGACTTTTGTGCGGAGCTGCTTTTTGCGCAGGAGGTGCGGCGGTTTGCTGGGCCTGGGCGAGGGATGCCAGACCTAGCCAGAACCAGAGTAAAGAAATACCTGACAAGCTCGTCCTGGAAAAAGACATGAGCGCGCTCCTCAAAATGCGAGGCAGCCATTGTGCCAGAAAGAGCTAGTGACGGTTGGGACTACGGCCCTCAACTCCGGTCGGTTCCCGAACAGCACGTTTTCCTGACTGACTTTACCCCGACCCTGGTTTTCCTTGACTTGGATGCCGGGCAATATTGGGGGAACCTAATTGCTACCGTTAATATTAGAGTTATCAGGCTTTTGCGAGGGGTGTCATCCGTGATATAACCTGCCCTAAGCAGATTTTTTAAGATCCAGGCGGGAAATGGGATGATGGAGCTGGCTTTCGCACGCAGGAATGGCCAGGA
Organism: uncultured Terriglobales bacterium; assembly: GCA_955652845.1. GTDB lineage: Bacteria > Acidobacteriota > Terriglobia > Terriglobales > Acidobacteriaceae > JABCYV01. The sequence goes on from CATPBY010000478.1 coordinate 2,145, forward strand.
ACGAGGAGGTCTTGTGTCCGATGCGCGGACGGGGAAACGATTTCCCCTGGAATTGCCCATCAAAATTCATCGAGCGGAAGAGAGTGGGCAACACAGCGGAGTAACAGGAAACCTGAGCGCTGCCGGAGTGTACATCCGCGCGGATGCCTCGCTGGAAGTAGGTTCGAACGTCGAGTTCGAGATCACCCTGCCCCCCGAAGTGACCGGAGCCAAGGAAAATGTAGTCGTGCAATGCCACGGACGCGTGGTGCGCACTGACGAGCCCGCAACTGGCAGCAGTCCCACTGACGCCCGGGGCGTGGCCTGCGTAATTGATTCCTACGATTTCGTACGCCAGTCGTAATCGAGGTGCTGACGCAATGCTGAAATTGATTCTGGCCGACAACCAGGCAATCTTTCGAGCGGGAATCGCCAAAGTGCTGGCGGTCGAAGACGAGATGCGCATCGTGGCGCAGGCGCAAACCCAGGAGCAGATGTTCATGGCCCTGGATAAGTTTCGCGCCGCGGTCTTAATCGTCGCCGGCGGTTTCCATTCTGATTTCAATGGCATCCTGCAAAACGCCAACCGGAATAAGACCCGAGTGGTAGTGCTGGCGGATACCGGCGAAAGCGCTCAGCGCTACATGTCCGCCGGAGCGCATGGCGTGGTGTACCGCAACGTAACCAGCGCGGCGCTGGTGGACTGCGTCCGCAAAGTGGCCCGCGGCGAAACCTGGGTGCAGGATATCGCGGTGCCGAGTGAACTCACGGAAAACGACATGGTCGGATTGCGGGTGCGGGATCGTCTCACCGCAAAAGAGCTGCGCATCGTGGCGCTGATTGTGCAGGGTTATAAAAACAAAGAAATCGCCTCGCAGCTGGGCACTACCGAGCAGGTCATCAAGAACTATCTGCGCAATGTGTATGACAAGATCGGCGTCTCCGACCGCCTCGAACTGGCGTTGTTCACCATCCACCATCGCATTCTGAATCAAGCCGCAGCGGCCACCGCAGCAGGTATCACGCCTCAGCCCGGGCCAGGCGCGGGGGTTGCTTCGTAGGAAATTTTGCCTTTTCAGATTGCGATGCGGCCTTATCAATTTCTGACACTTATAACCTTCCCATATTTCGATTCAGGAGAATTCATGGCAAATCCATTCGTACACGATGAACTCAACACAACCGATGTCAACAAAGCAAAGACTTTTTATGGAAAACTATTCGACTGGACTCTGGAAGACGTCCCGATGCCCGGCGGATCCTACACCATGATCAAACCCGGTAAAGGAACCGGCGGCGGCATGATGAAGCATCCCGTTCCCGGGTCGCCATCATCATGGCTGGCATACGTGGAAGTGGACGACATTGATGCGGCCACCAAGAAGGCCAAGTCACTGGGCGCCTCGGTCATGAAAGATGTGACGGAGGTGATGGGCGCGGGCTGGCTGAGTATTATTGTCGATCCCACGGGAGCTGCGCTCGGACTTTGGAAGTCTAAAGCAGCCTAGAGCGAGAAGAACTCGTCAGATCCAGCAGAAGCGACCTCCATCGCTTCTGCTGGCGCATGTTTAGCCGATCTTCTCTCCCACCGCTTTGCCCTGCGTAAACAGGTAGAGATAATCCGGGCCGCCGGACTTGGAATCGGTGCCCGACATATTGAACCCGCCGAAAGGATGCGCCGCAACCGTCGCTCCCGTACATTTGCGGTTGATATAGAGATTGCCAACATGGAACTCGCGAATCGCGCGGGAGATCTTCTCCTTCGATTTCGTGTAGACCGCGCCGGTAAGTCCGAATTCTGTATCGTTGGCGATCTCAAGCGCATGATCGTAGTTCCTGGATTTAATGACAGCCAGCACCGGGCCGAAGATCTCTTCCTGCTCCAGCTTTGATTTAGCTGGAATATCAGCGATAACCGTGGGCTGCAGAAAGTAGCCCTCCCCCGCATTCTTAACCTGGGCTCCGCCAGTGATCACGCGACCGTCTTTTTTGCCCTGCTCAATGTATTCGAGGATGGTCTTCATCGACCCTTCATTGATGACGGCTCCCATATTTGTGTTTTCTGCCGGATCACCGATCGTGATCTTCTCCACGCGCGATTTCAGCTTCTCGAGAAAATTGTCATAGATACGTTCGTCGACAATCGCCCGGGAGCAAGCCGAGCATTTCTGTCCCTGGAAGCCGAAAGCCGATTGGGCCACGCCTTCGACTGCGGAGTCGAGATCGGCATCGGCATCAACTATGATCGCGTCCTTGCCTCCCATCTCAAGGATGGTGCGCTTGATCCAGAGCTGGCCGGAAGCGTGCGTGGCAGCGCTCTTATTGATGTCAAGCCCGACTTCGCGTGAGCCGGTAAACGCGATGTAGCGGGTCTTGGGGTGGGCAACGACTGCATTTCCGAAGCTGGCGCCCGCCCCCGGGCAGAAATTTACCACGCCATCGGGCATGCCGCATTCTTCGAGCAGCTCTACAAATTTTGCGGCGATGGTGGGCGAATCGCTGGAGGGCTTCAGGATCACGGTATTGCCGCTGACAATCGACGCCAGCGTCATGCCGGCCATAATCGCGCAAGGAAAGTTCCACGGGGGGATGACCGCGCCAACACCCAAAGGAATATAGAACAGGGAGTCGCGCTCTCCGGGCATCTGGATGTCCAGCTTGACCCTCGACAAGCGCAGCGCTTCGCGGCTGTAGTATTCGCAAAAATCGATAGTCTCGGCAATGTCGCCATCGGCCTCGGCCCAGTTCTTGCTCACCTCGAAGACCAGCCATGCGCAAAATTCAAATTTACGCTCGCGAAGCAGATCACCAACGCGGAAGAGAAGGCTGGCCCGTTCTTCCACCGGCGTATAGCGCCACGATGCAAAGGCGCTCAAAGCAGCCTTCATCGCGGGCTCGACATGCTCTTTCCCCGCCTTCTGATGCAGACCCACCACCTGGGATGGCTTTGCTGGATTCAGGGACTTGATCTTATCCTGCGTCCTGACCCGCTCGCCACCAATGATCAATTCGTACTCACGGCCAAGTTGACCGCGCACTTTCTCGATGGCAGCGCGCATCTTGCGAGCGTTTTCTTCCTTGCTGAAATCTGTCAGCGGCTCGTTCGCGAACGGGCCCTCATGCAGGCGAATCTGCGGGCGGGTAGGGGCTTCAACAGTTGCCATGGATGCACCTCGGGAAGTTTCAATGCCGTGAGGCAGATGTTAGAAGCTTTATTGTAGCATCGGCAAATGGGTCCTGGCCTGCGCTGCGAATGCTGAGTAGCGAGACGTTTTCTTGGCTACATTTGTCGCGAACTTGGCGCCGCCTGCAAAGAATGCAAAGAAATTCTGGACTGCGCTCGGCGCCGGTAACGGCACCCCCTGCTACTGATTCCGACCCTAGGGCACGTTCACCGAATCGCGCTGTTCGAGGGGCCTGTAGCTCATGGCGGCCGTACGCTCCAGCTTGTCCCAGGCAAAGGGCTGGCCTTCAATGGCGCGTTTGAGGGTCTTCAGCAGCACGACGGAAAATAATTGGCGGTAAGCGAAACGTTGCAACCAAACCTGGCTTAGCAGCCACACCTCTTCCCGGGCCTCGGGCTCGCGGCGTTCCAGCGCAAAAGCGATTGCCGAGGTGATGAAGTCAATGATCAGGAATGCGGCAAAGAAAATTACCAGGCGCTGGAAGCTGGCGGGATCAGTTGATTCCGGGTGGTACGACTTCTGTATAAGGTACCAAATGGCGCCCACGCCAAACATGAGATCGATGAACGGCGAGACCAGCGGCAGCAAAATTTGAAAGATAGCAATATTGGGCAGGGCGACCCAGCCCAACGCGCCTTTCCGTCCAAACACCGAACGGTGTTTCCAGACTGCCTGCAGGATGCCGAATGACCAGCGGAAACGCTGCCGCATCAGCCCCCGGGCGTTGACCGGCGCCTCGGTGTAGGCAAGCGCCATGTCCTCATACTCCACCCGATAACCGCGTTCAAGAAGAGCCATGGTGAGGTCGGCGTCTTCCGCCACCGTATCCGTATGGTACCCACCAGCTTCCCGCACTGCGGAGGTACGCCATGCGCCGATTGCTCCTGGAACCACGCTGACCGCCCCCAGCGTGTTCAGGGCGCGGCGCTCGAAGTTCTGGCTGGTGATGTACTCAAGCGCTTGCCAGCGAGTCCATAGGTTGATGCGATTACCTACCTTGGCATTTCCCGCCACCGCGCCAACTTTCGGATTCAAAAAGTGCGGAACCAGATTGGAAATTGCACAGCGGGCAATCACAGTGTCGGCGTCGATGCCAACAAATATCTCCTCGCCTTGCAGATGCTCAAGTCCGAAGTTCAGAGCGCTGGCTTTGCCCGCGTTCGGCTTGGTCAGTATCAAGACTCGGCCTGAATCTTCTTCGGCGGCAAAAGCCGAGCGCGCGACCTCAAGAGTTCGGTCGCTTGAGCCGTCATCAATCACGATCACGCGCAAATCGGGATAATTCAGGTTCAGGACGGCACGAACCGTCCGTTCGATGACCTTCTCTTCGTTATAGGCGGGAATGAGAACCGCCACCGGAGGACGATAAGTTTCGGCCTCTCCGGGAGATCCGTACCGGCGTTGGCGGATGCGATCGAAAATGGCAAATGCGCCGATAAACAGCAGGCGTCCGGTCATGAGTAAGTCGCCCAGGAAAAATATCCATGTTATTGCCTTGATGCTGAAATCAAACATGGCAAAGCCCACCCACTCCAGGCGTGCCGCCCAGCGTTCATTAGCGGGTATTGGAGGCATGACATCGGCCTGGGTTTTTCCCAGCAACTGATAGAGAGGGACGATCTGCAGGCCCTTGGCTCGTATGCCTTCGATGATTCCAGGCAAAGCCAGCACACTCTGCTGGCGGTTACCTCCACCGTCGTGCAGCAGGATGATGTTGCCGCAGCGCGTGTCATTGGGAGCACAGGGCGGCAGGTGCGCCAATACATCGGTGGCAATCTGTTCCGCACTGTGACGGGGATTTTCCTGCCAGTCATTGGGATCAATTTTGTTGCCCACGGTGGTATATCCCATGTCCTGGGTGGTTTCGAGGGGGCGGACCTGGTCTTCAGTGTCAGGCTCAGCATCAATCGAATAGGGCGGACGGAACAGAATGGTGCGGATACCGAGGCGGCTGGCGAATAGTTGCTCAGTGAGATTAAGCTCCAGCTTCATGTAGCTGCGCGAAATGTTACTTATGTCGGGATGGGTAAAGGTGTGGTTCCCGATTTCATGCCCCTCGCGGTATATGCGCGAGGTGATGTCGGCAAACTTGTCGGCTTCAATTCCAATCAGGAAAAAAGTGCCCGGCGCATGTTCTCTCTTCAATATATCCAGAATTTTGGGCGTCCATTGAGGATCGGGGCCATCGTCGAAGGTGATGGCAACTCTATTAGGACTGGCGCCGTAGCGAGCCACGCGGTAGGGCTCGGGGAGCGAATCCATGGTTTCGTCAATGATCTGACTGGAAGGCTGGTCCACTTTAATTGTACGTTTGCCGTCAGCGGGGCGAGCTTCAATCCGGAGAATCTCGCCTTCGCCTTCCATGTCCACATCCTGGCCGGGAAGCACATCCTTCAATTTGTCGGGGGCTGCGGGATCGCCGGGCGCATCCCATACCCGCCATAGCGAGCGATCCTCGGAGCCCAGACGCCACAGAGCGAAAGTCTTGATCCCGTTTTCCTGCGCTGCCCGCATCTGGTTAAGTGCGGTCACTGCGTCAAGAAACCACACATCATGTTGCAGGTTGTGCTCATCCAGATAGCTGACATGCGGATTCATGCTGTCGCCGTCAAAATCGACGTCTTCCTCGGAATCACGCGCCGTCAGCCATGCGTCCTGCACAGATACGTTGGTGTCTTTCACCCCTGGCGGCAATTTGCTGTTCTTCAGTCTCTGCGGCCAGTCGTAACCGTAGTTGCCGATGGCACAGATGAGTTTCTCTTGCGGAACCACTTTCTTCACTGCCTGGAGATTGGCGACAAACCAATCCTGGGAAGCGACAGGCCCAGCGGGGCCTCCAGGATAGTGTTCGTCATAGTTCATGACTACGACGCCATCCACCCGAGCAGCCACCGCGGGATAGTTAAAATCCGCATTGCGAGACTGGACGCTGACATAAAGCTTCAGGCCATTTTTGTGCAAGTCATCAGAAAGCTCTTTCAATAACTTCAAATAACCGGGCTGACCCTTTCTGGGAAAGTCTTCCAAGTCCACCATCAAGCCGCGAAATTTGTCTGTCGCCAGGAATGCCTCTACTTCGTTTCGGAAGCGGGCACGGGCGGTTGCATCATTGAGGAATGCGCTGACGTCGATCCATTCAATTCCATTGAAATTGTTCACCATGGGAAAGACTTCCATGCCCGTATCCTCCGATTTAAGAAAGGGCATGACTTTGTCGTCCACAGTACGGACTTTCGAACCATCGAGCACATTGAAGAACTGGTTGGTTTGCTCGTCGACACTCTGCAGATGACCGTCGGGGGTCAGGACGTGCAGCCACTCGGGATAAAGCAAGTCAATCTGACGGGCATATTCGCGCAAAGATGAGAAGCTGGCGGCGTCCCAGGAGACGTAGAACGCGGCGCGAATTCCTTCTTCGGAATTGAGTCTGACCTGCGACGGCGCCTTCTTGGATTTGCGATGCCCGCGCTGGGCCGCCGCCAGCCGGCGGCGCTCTTTGGCCTTTGCTTTTTCTTTTTCGGTGAGTGAATGGAACGGACGCTTGAGAGTTGGGAGCAACAAATCGGGCAACGGCTCGCTCCGTAAGCCGCTGTAAACAAAAAAGATAACCAGCAAACTAAAGGCGATGCCGAGAACGTCAAATAGCCGTCGCAGCCGTTTCCAGCGGGACTGACGAGGATCGTAGAAAACAGGTTGCGCCATGAAAAGTTCGTACCAGTGTCATCCTAAGCGGTGCGTCGTGGGCGGTCAAACCCGCGCGAAGTCCTGCCACCAGCGTCTTGATGACACATGGTGGTGGAGAATTGGTTGAAACGCGCTATATTCCCAGCGTGCGCGAACTGGTGCGCCAATACTTCCGTTTCTTTTTATTCGCAACGCTGGCAGCAATTGCACTGCGTCTTTTGTTTATTGTCCGCTTCCCGGGGGTCACAACTGACTCGTTTGTTTATGGCGATATTGCCAAGAACTGGCTGCAGCGAGGCATCTTCGGTCTGAGCGGCCAGGAGATCTCGCCGACCTACGTACGGTTGCCTGGTTACCCTGTGTTTCTGGCGGCGACATTTGCGATTTTCGGGATGGAGCATTATCGCGCCGCGCTCATGGTGCAAATGTTCGTGGATATTGGCACCTGCTTTCTGATTGCCGATGTGGCCCGCCGTGTCATCTCGGATCGCGCCGCCAAAGTTGCGTTTCTTTTGACTGCCCTATGTCCTTTTCTGGCGAGTTACGTTGCAGCAGCATTGACTGAAACGCTGGAGATTTTCTTCACCGCGCTCGCTCTTGATTTCGCCATTATCGGCCTCGGAGAGCTGAGCGCAGCTACGATACGTCCGTGGGTAGGGTGCGGGTTAGCAG
>CATPBY010000479.1 GCA_955652845.1 uncultured Terriglobales bacterium
AAATGTTGCGGGAGAAGAGATGCAAATTGCAGGCTATAGGATGTAGGCAGCGAACCGCCCGTAGGATTGTTGCCCGTACGAAAATGCTCGGACGTGAGTTAAACACCTTAGATTGCATTCGGATGGAGACGTTTCAGGGTGTGAACCCATCGCTTGCAATTTTTGCCCTTTGCGATTTCCTTTTCCTGCTTGGTTCGGCGCTTGCAGATAGCTTCATTTTCACAGGCGGCGGAAGTCTTGCCGCGCGATTCGCAAGAATTTCTTGACAACGCTCGAGCCGCAGTGCAGCATTCCTCGCGTCCTTGCGCTTCAAACCACTGACACAGGGGAAGCAGTCCGCTGGTCCATTCGGCAACGGCACTCTGTCTATTTCTTGCGATTTGGTTTTACGCACCCCGGGTTTTTGCAGGTTCTTCAGGAGGAATAACATGCTCTCCCCCACTCTACGCAAGCTGTCTCTCGCTGCACTGCTGATGACATCTCTAGCGGCAACCAGTCAGGATGCTCCAACCAAACACAACGAGGCCACGGTGGCCCAGCTTCAGGCAGAAATGGCCTCCGGCCGGCTCACTTCAGAGGATCTGACCAGGGAGTACATCGCTCGTATTATTGCCCTCGACCAGAACGGGCCCGGAGTAAACGCAGTAATCCAGCTTAATCCCGATGCGCTGGCTATCGCGCGCAACATGGACGCATTGCGCAAACAGGGCCACCTGCTGGGACCTCTGCACGGAATTCCAATCCTGCTTAAGGACAATATTGACACCGGCGACAAAATGCAGACCACTGCGGGTTCATTTGCATTGTTCGGAATGCCGGCCCTGCAAGATTCCACCGTGGCCGCCAATTTGCGGGCCGGCGGCGCTGTGATCCTCGGCAAGACGAACCTCTCAGAGTGGGCCAACTTCCGATCTTTCGAATCCATTAGTGGTTGGTCGGGCCGTGGCGGTCAAACCAACAATCCCTATGGCATCGCTCGCAATCCTTGCGGATCCAGTTCCGGTTCAGGCGCAGCGGCGTCGGCGAACTTCGCTACGGTATCGCTCGGGACGGAGACCGACGGTAGCGTTGTCTGTCCCGCCAATGCCAATGGCGTCGTCGGCATCAAACCCACCGTTGGCCTCACTAGCCGCGCGGGCGTGGTGCCTATCTCGCATACCCAGGACACAGTCGGAGTGCATGGGCGGACAGTGGCCGATGCGGCAGTCACGTTGGGCGTCATCCAGACCCGTGACTTCGATGGACGCGATCCGGCGACCGGCGGCGTCCCATTGGGTTGGCAGAGAACGGGCAAGAGGCGTCCCAGAAATATTCCTGCCGATTACACTCAGTTCGTGAATTCGAACGGCCTCAAAGGCGCAAGGCTCGGCCTGACGCGGGCGGGGTTAAACGGCTTCGACCCTCTGGTTCCCACGCCTCAGCCGGTGCTCAATGCATTCGAAGCAGCCGTGGAAGCGCTTACCGACGCTGGCGCTATCGTGATTGACCTGGACGCCGCAGGCTTTACTTTCCCGCCGGCAAATGGCGAGTTGCTGGTGCTGTGCTTCGAGTTCAGAAATGACCTTAAGGCTTACTTCGCCACGCGTGTAGGCGTTCCCATGGCCGGCAAGACATTAACTGACGGCATCGCGTTCAATAATTCGCACTCTAAAATTGAGATGCCTTTTTTTAATCAGGACATCTGGGATTTGTGCGACTCGCTGGCCCCGGGCCCCGACGACCCGCAGCCGGCTTTCGGCGGGATGACTTACAACCAGGCGCTCACCATCGATCACAGAGCGGGGGTAAACGGGATTGATGCCGCGATCCGTCAGTTCCAGCTTGATGCCGTCGTAAGTGCGACCGATAACCCGGCATGGTCCACTGATCTTATTTACGGCGACCATTTCATTTATGGCACATCGGGGCTGGCGGCGGCACCTGGCTATCCCATCGTTCAGGTGCCTGCGGGCATCGTGTTCGGCGCGCCCCTCGGGATCAGTTTCTTCGGGACCGCTTTCAGCGAGCCCACCCTGATCAAGCTTGCGTCCGGCTTTGAAGCGGCCACCCGGGTGCGCGCTCACAACCTGCCCACATTCGCGCGGACAGTGCCGTCCGATCACATCGCTGGCACTACCTTGCATCCGCCGGCCAGCGCACCACCGGCCGACAGCAATCAGAGTCCGCAGAGGACACCATCCCAGGCAACTCCCGACCAGCAGCGGGAACGTAGAATGCCTCATCATCTGTGATCCATCTTCTCTGATCCATCTTCGCCCCGCGCCCGGGAGCCTCGGCGAACGCCGCGACTACTCGGGCGCAGGAGTCAACGTCAACTGCAATACGGCCGCTGGGGTTATCACAGTAAATATCGCGGAGAGATCTCGCGCGCATCTACCCTACCGTCATCCCGAGCGCAGCCGCGGTTCAGGCCGGTGCGGTCGGTCATCTCGCATCAAAGAAAAACGCCTCCGTTACCGGAGGCGTTGGCGACTTCCGTAGCTTTTTACTGATGCCGGGCATTGTGCTTCGTGCGATAGATCTGCCGTGATTCCTGGTTCTGCTGGTGATTGATCTGCGCCTTTTCCGCGCCTGTTAACTTCCCGCCGTTGGCGGCGCGATCGTTGCGTACTTCCTTGTTGATGTTGGCTTCATTCTTTTCCACACGAGCAGCTTCGCCGGCCGTCATTTGACCGCTCTTGATGCCTTGGGCGATGCGATCCTGCTGGTTTTCCGCGCGCTTGCCGACTTCACTCTTGGGATTGGTGTTCTGCACCGCGGCGTTGTGCTTATCTTTATAGATCTGGTTGGACAGCTGGTTCTGCTGCTGATTAAGCGTCTTGCGGTCGGCAGTAGTCAGATGACCGTTGTCGAGCTTGCGCATGTCGCGCTCTTCATGATTCAGAGTCGACTCTTTCTTTTCAAGATTGGCGGTTTCGCCGGCAGTGAGTTGCCCGCTCTGAACGCCGTTAGCAATGCGGTCCTGCTGGTTTTCTTTGCGTTGATTGATGGTGGCCGGCTGGCTGCTGGTCTGCGCCATCGCGGGCATCATAAGCCCTGCCAATGTCGCGGTCAGAAAAGCACACTGCAAATGCTTCGTCATAATGTCTCTCTCCCCTTTTTTTAGGTTCGCTCTCGATGCTCTTGGCGGCCGGTTTTAATATCTCCCCGGCTGCTCACTACTTTTCAACACAGCGCTCTTGAGAATGTTGCGGCGAAAGCCCCTCAATCTGCAACAGAAACTGCGGGCAGGAATGGTTACCAAAGTGTATGTACCCGGAAATGCAGGCGCCGGCGTCGTCGCCCGTGCGGTAATAAAGGTAGGTGTAGGCGCGCGCCCGTGCGTCCGCTAAAGCCCGGCTTCAATGCGCGATCGCGGATCCAGAAAGTCGCGCAAAGCATCGCCGATAAAATTAAATGACAACACCGCCAACATCACCGTCAAGGCAGGAAACAGCACCAGATGCGGCGCGTCGAAAAGATGAGACCGGCCGTCATTCAACATCGTGCCCCAACTTGCGGTCGGTGGCGGCACACCCAGGCCAAGAAAACTCATCGTCGCTTCCGCCAGAATCGCCCCGGCCATGCCGATAGCAGCCTGCACAATCACTGGCTGAATAATGTTGGGAAGAATGTGGCGAACGATCACGCGCAAATCGCTCGCGCCCAGGGCCTTCGCCGCTTCCACAAATTCGCGTTCCCGGGCCGCCAGCACCTGGGCTCGCACCAGCCGCGCGTACCCCACCCATCCACCGAGGGACAGCGCCAGCACAAGATTGAAGATTCCAGGTCCACGGAAGGCTACAAAGGCAATCGCCAGCAGGATTCCAGGAAAAGATAGAAATGCATTCATCACCACGATGTTGACGAAGCGGTCAATCCCTCCGCCATAATAGCCGGCGATTGAGCCGACAATCAGTCCCAGGAGCAGCGAGACCGCAACCACACAGCTGCCGACCAGCATTGATATTCGAGAACCATAAATCAGGCGGGAAAAGATGTCGCGGCCCAGTTCGTCCGTACCGCACCAATGGGAGGAAGATGGCGCCTGCAATCTGGAAGGCAAATCGATGTTCGCAGGATCCTGGGGCGCAATCCACGGCGCAAATAGCGCAAAGATGGCAAACATGGCCACCAGTACGACGCCGGCACTTGCCAGCGGATTGTGGCGAGCGGTCCTTCCCAACGAAATCGCCGCTGATGACATGGCGCAACCTTATCTACCATATCTTAAGTTCGAATTGACGGTAATGACTGATCATCTGACCCCAAAAGAAAAAGGAGGAGCTTCCGCCCCTCCTCGAAGTGCCCGCGTTCCGTCTGCTTTAGAAGATCAGCTTCGCCCCGAACTGCAAGCGGCGCCGTCCGATGCCGTCGGTGACGATGTTTCCGGCAAAGGTATCGCCACCATTATTGTTGAAGGCAAGGCTGCCGAACTGGTTGACGCCATTTACGCTGTTGACGGCGCTGTTGACGTTCACGATCGGTATTCCCAGCCACTGGTGGTTAAACAGGTTGAAAGCCTCTGCCTGGAACTGAATCGTAAGGCGCTCCGTGACCTTCGTGTTCTTGAACACAGCCATGTTGACCGTGCTGATGGGTTGACCTCGTTGCGTATTGCGGCCGACTCCAAAAGGCGTGCCGAAAATTGAATCAGCGACCGGGTTGTTAATGATCCAGTGAGCGCCACTCACGGGAACTACCGCGCACTGGCTCCCGCCGTTCGCCCCGGCCCCGCTGCCTATGCAAGACTGACCCTGCGCGTTCACACTGTTGTTCACGCTGACCAGCGTTCCTCGCGGAAACGCCGCAGTGCCTGAATTCCCCATCGGGCAGGTTGCCAGGGTTCCGTCACAATACTGTCCCACCGAACTGAAGGGCAGGCTTTGGTTGCTCAGGAAAGGATGGCAGGCGTCAAATGCGCCCCCGGTAAAGTTCGTCGCATCGCACAACCCCTGACCGGCATTCTGCAACACCGTCCACGGCTGACCGCTGGTATAGCGGTAGGTTCCATTGATCTGCCAGCCCCCCAGCAAATGTCCCAGCAAACCAGTCTGCTGGCCCTTGAAGGGCAGATCGTAAACCCACAGCAAGCCGAGTACGTGCGGATAATCGTAGCTGCTGACCGCACGTTCCCGGTTGCTGACGTCTAGCGGATTCTGAGCAAGCGCCAGAATCGTGCCCAGGCCGGACCCGGCGGAAAACGCCTCCGAGGCGTTGTCGATTGTCTTACTGTACGTATACGACGCCTGTCCAGTGAAGCCATGCCAGTTCTGCACTCGCAGCTGGCTCTGCAGGCCATGGTAAATCGAGTAGCCGGTATTTGAGTACTGAATTACCCGGCTGAAATTGCAATTCGCGTAGCCTGCCGGATTTCCAAACTGATCTACCCCTGAAGTACCTGGCGTTCCAGGCGTCGTGCATGGCGTAAGGCCCGCCGGAATCAGATTGCTGAATCCATTCTGGATCAAAGGCAGAAGATCCGGATTCCCATTGATTTCCTGAAAATTGTGGACATCATGGTTGCCAACGTAGCGGATTTCCGCTGCCATCTTGCTGCCAAGCTGGCGCTGGATGCCAAGATTCCATTGCTGCGAATAAGGATTGCGGAAGTTGGGGCCGAACTGGGTTTCGGTAGCCAGCCCAGGATTGCCCTTCGACGCCAGGGGGAACAGCGCGGCAGCGATATTCGCCCCATCCAGAGTTGCAACATTGGACGGCAGCCCGGAGGGAATCGTCGCCAGATTTGTGAACGGTGAACTTCCCTGCACGTTGGTGGCAAGATTGTAGTAAGCGAAATCGTAGGCAATCCGGAAACCGCCCCGGATTACTGTCTTGTCGTTGCCGAATATCCCTTGAAGCATTCTCGGAGTCCAGGCAAATCCAACCACTGGACTGAAGTTGCGGTAGTGGTTTGGAAGTTTCTGCACCGTCGTCAGACTCAGCGGCAGGTTTTGGTCCCAAAGATGATTAGGCCCGAGCTGCTGCGCCACACTCTCGTCATGCAGCAGGTTGCTGGCCTGCTGGTAGAAATCCCATCGCAGTCCGAGGTTAAGGGTAAGGTTGTCCTTCACTCGCCAGTCGTCCTGAAAGTAGAGCCCTATATCATTCTCTTTAAAGCGTAAGACAGGCTGCCCGTACGCCACCAGGGTAGAGTCCGGTAACGGCGTATTTGCGATGAAAGAATTGAAATTCTGGTACTGAAAAAACCCATTCACATTGAACAGGCCGAAGTTTGGAGAACGCTGCCTGTCATATTCACCGCCCCACTTCATCACGTTTTTTCCACGGACCATTGAAGCGTTGTCCTGAAGTTGATAAACATTGATGATTCGGCCCTGGGGAAACACAATATTTTGTCCCAGTCCCAGCGCGCTTTGGTCAAGAATCGAGATTTGCGGCGGACAGGAACCCAGGTTCGCCAGCGTGCAGTTGGGAAACCCGCCGCCGTCGAACTCCGAGCGTGAGCGGGAGTAGCTGAACCGCACCTGGTTCAGCAACAGTGGGCTGAAGCTGTGAGTGAGATCGAGCCCGATTTGCTGATTGCGGCCGGGAACGTCGACGATTTCTCCTTGCGCCGTCCCTGCCGGGCCAAAGAAAGCAACGTTCGCATTGCTCTGTTGCTGAAAAATGTAGCGCGTAAAGAACCGGTCTTTGCTGGTAAGTTGAAAATCAACTCGTCCAGTCGCCTCGTAATCATTGAACGGCTGCGCCAGGAATCGCGTGAGCGTTCCCATCTCGATCGGAACAGTCTTCCCGTTGCCGCCGGGTATGGCCACTGGAACGCTCTGGAGGTTGCTGAACGTGGGATTTCCAATCTTCACCGTCGCCGGACCGAATTCCGCCAGTGCGGTCACGGCAGGATTGTTGGGAAATGCCGCCTGCAGTTGTTGAATTCCGTTCGCCGTAGGCGTCAGTGCTGCCGACGAGGAGAATGGCGCGCCCGCGGATCGATTGCGCTGCATGTTGGTCGAGCCAAAGAACCAGACCTTATCCCGCTTGATCGGTCCACCCACGGTTCCGCCAAACTGATTCTGTACGTACTGCGGCACCACCGGCTTGGTGCATCCGGTCGAAGGACTCACGCCTGGCGGGCAGAATCCCAGTAGCGGTGATTTTTCCTGATTTTGCAGCGAATCAAACGTGTCGCCCTGCCAGAACTCGTAACCCGTACCATGGAAGGCATTCGTGCCGGCCTTGGTGACATAGTTGATCACTCCGCCCATGTTCCGCCCGTATTCGGCGTCGAAATTAGTGACCACCTGCAGTTCGGCAATCGTGTCCTGATTGCCAAAGAAGATTGATGGGCCGCCGATCGTGTTGTCATTATTGTTCTGGCCGTCCAGCTGATAATTGTTGGAGCGGGCACGCTGGCCGTTGATCGAGAACTCCGCGCCATTATTATTGCCATAAGCTCCACTGCCGGCGGTGGCTACTCCGGGGGCGAACAGCACAAATGAATCATAGGTATTTCCCAGCGGGATACTTGCGACTTCGGTGCTATCGAATGTCTCAGAAATCTGGTCGGTCGTAGATTCCACCAGCGGAGCCGCGCCTTCAACCGTCACCGTCTCGGTGGCGTTTCCTACCTTGAGATCGATAACGCCAAGCGACGTATCCTTACCCACCGCTACCATTACGCTCCCCGCGGTGTAGGTGGAAAAACCCTTCATCTCCACCATTACGTTGTAGGTCCCTGGAGGCAACGAGGGAAGCTGGACCACGCCGCCCTTGGAACTCGTGGTACTAAACACGCGGTTGGTTTCTGTCTGTGTCGCTCGAACACTGGCTCCCGCGATCACTGCGCCCTGCGGGTCAAGAACGGTTCCGGAAATCGAACCAGTCACAATGCCCTGACCCAGAACCAGACCAGCGGCGAGGAATAACATGACCACCACAAACATCAGGCGTCGCGCATTAAAAACTTCTTGTTTCACTGGATCCCCCAATTTTTCCGTTACACCTAAACATAACGTTACGACTTGTCTCGGTTATAACTGGATGGTTAATGCAAAACTCTGCCATTGACGATTGCAATCAGCGTTCCAAGCTGTGCTCGTGTGTGCCAGTCTGATGACACAACTACTTATGCAGTTCTGGATTCAATCAACCGGGCGCGGTGATTCCATCTTTAGAATTCAGGCTGCGGCTGATGTGAAATTCCGTAAGTTCAAACCCGCTGCAGCAGCACATAACATCCATTACAGAAAAGTGTTGGGAACGGAACTCTTAGCCTGCGCGATCAGCGATCAGACGTATGCTAGATAGAAGGAATGGGCGCGCAATTCCATCTCCGGAGAAGGTCTATGCAAAAAACTCATATCGTGCTTTTTTCTTTTCTCCTCTT
>CATPBY010000480.1 GCA_955652845.1 uncultured Terriglobales bacterium
CATCTTTCGCAGGATGCTGTCTATCAGGCTAAACGCTTCCTGCTCGATTCCATCGGCTGCGCCCTGGGCGGCTATCAGCAGCATGACGTAAAGATCGCTCTTGAAGTCCTCGATGAAATCGCGGGCAAAGGGCCGGCGACGGTGATCGGCACCGGCAAGCGGATGGACGCGGTTTCCGCCTCTCTGGCCAACGCGGTAATGATCCGCTGCATGGATTACAACGACATTTACTGGAAGCAGGACCCCTCGCATCCCTCGGATATCTTTCCGGCGGCGCTGGCGGGTTGCGAGCGCGCGAAGAGCGGCGGGAATGAGCTCATAGTCGGGCTCGTCCTGGGGCACGAATTCGAAATGCGTTTCTGCGAAGCTGCCTTCCCAGGAATCCGCGAGCGCGGCTGGCATCACGCGACTCTCACGGCGTTCGTCTCACCGATAGTCGCGGGACGCGCGCTGCATCTCGGTTGGGAGCAGATTCAGCACGCGATCGGCATCTCCGCCACCCGGCACGCCACACTGGGCGCGGTCACCGCCGGCAAGCTGACCATGATGAAAAATACCGTCGACCCCATGGCCACACAGAGTGGAGTGCTCGCCGCGCTGATGGCCGAGAAGGGCTACACTGGCCCCGAGCATGTGGTCGACGGTAAAGAAGGGCTCACACAGTGCTTCGGTCCGGAGTGGAAACTGAATCTGCTGACCGATGGGCTCGGCCAGTCCTGGCGCATCACCCAATGCGGCATGAAGGCGTTTCCCACCGAAGCGCTGACCCATACGCCAATCTCAGCCGTACTGGATATCGTGAAGTCGAACGATTTGAAGCCCGCCCAGGTGGCCAAAGTCCAGATTCGGTCGCTGGCCCGGGCAGCGGACATTCTTTCCGATCCCAGCAAGTATGATCCGCGGAGCAAAGAAACTGCGGACCATTCGCTGCCCTACGTGATTGCCGCCGCCATCGCGGACCGGCAAGTCACACCGGCGCAATTTGAGATGAACAAGATCATGGATCCAACCATCCGGGCGCAGTTGAAAAAAGTCGAAGTGGTTGCCGACCCCGAGATCGAGAAAGGCTTCCCCGCGCTGCAACGGGTGATTGTGAATCTCACGACCAGCGACGGGAAGACATTCACCAAGCAACTTGACTATCCCAAAGGCGATCCAAGAAATCCTTTAACCGATGCCGAAATCGAAGAAAAATTCGCAGCGCTGGCGGAAGGGGTCTTATCCAGGACCGCACAGCTGAAGCTGAAAAATGCAATCTGGAACCTGGAAAAGATCGGCTCCGTAACCAAACTGATGTCCTTGATGAAAGCAGACGCCAAAAACAAAAAGCCGGCGAAGAAGTAACGCAGGAACAGCCGGGCTTGGCTGTCCAGCTGAGCACAGCCCAGCAGTTTGATAGAACATGCCCCAGACTATCGTAGAAAAAATCGCGCAGGTTCATCTCGCAGAAGGCCCGAAACGGCCGTTGCGGACGGGAGACTTTGTCTCCATCCGCCCGCACCGTGTAATGACTCACGACAATACCTCCGCAGTAATGAGCAAGTTCAAAGGCATTGGGGCAAAAAAGATTCATGACCCCAGGCAGCTTGTCTTCGCCCTCGATCACGACATTCAGAACAAGGACGAAGCCAATCAAAAGAAATATCGAGCTATCGAGGCGTTCGCCAGGGAGCACGGGGTGGACTTCTACCCCGCCGGCTCAGGCATCGGCCATCAGATTATGGTGGAGCGCGGATATGTGATCCCGGGCTCCTTCGTGGTCGCGTCTGACTCGCACTCCAACATGTACGGGGCGTTAGGCGCCATCGGCACGCCCATCGTCCGCACCGACGCCGCCGCAGCCTGGGCAACCGGCGAATTCTGGTGGCAAATTCCGCGCTCCATCCAGGTGGTGCTGGAAGGTAAGTTGCCAGCAGGCGCCACGGGGAAAGACGTCATCATCGCCCTTTGCGGGCTCTATAACCATGACGAAGCGCTAAACGCGGCTGTTGAATTCAGCGGCCCTGGCGTCGCCAGCCTTTCCATGGACGCGCGCTTCTCGATTTCCAATATGACCACAGAATGGGGACCGCTGGTGGGCTGGTTTCCGGTGGATGAGATTACGGTCGACTATCTGAAACGCGTACATCAGCGCCTCAAAGCGACCGGCATCGAACGCTTTTCAGAAAAAGATCTCTATCACTGGTCCAGTAACCCGCCACAGCCCGACGCCAATGCTGTATACGCCGCCCGAATCGTGCTCGAGCTCAGCCAGATCACACCCCATGTCTCCGGACCAGATACTGTGCAGGTGATGGCCTCGTTGGCCGGAATGGAAAGAAACAAGGTCGCCATCCAAAAAGCTTATCTGCTTTCCTGCGTCAACTCGCGAGTGGAAGATCTGGAAGCTGCTGCAAACGTGGTAAAGGGCAAGAAAGTGGCGCCGGGAGTGGAATTCTACCTGGGCGCGGCCAGCAAATGGGTGCAGGAAGAAGCCGAGCGGCGTGGTATCTGGCAGACGCTGCTCGACGCCGGTGCCCGTCCACTGCCCGCGGGTTGCGGGCCCTGCATCGGCCTCGGCGTCGGACTTCTGGAGCCCGGCGAAGTTGGGATTTCCGCCACTAATCGCAATTTCAAGGGTCGCATGGGCTCGCGCGACGCCCAATGTTACCTGGCCAGCCCGGAGGTGGTTGCCGCCTCCGCCATAGCCGGCTACATTCGAGGGCCACACGAGACGGTGGATCGTACGCCGGTCCGCAGCTACACCGTATTCGCCAGCGATACCGTGGCAGAAAAAGTTGATATTCTCGCCGGCTTCCCGGAGCGTGTCCATGGACGGCTCGTATTTCTGCCGCAGGACAACGTCAACACCGACGCTATTTACGGGAAGGATTACACCTACCGCGACGATGTTACCCAGGAAATGATGGCAAAAGTCGTCATGGAGAATTACGACCCGCAATTCTCCAGCCGCACTCGCGCCGGCGATGTTATCGTGAGCGGCTTCAACTTCGGCACCGGTTCGAGCCGCGAGCAGGCCGTCACCGCCCTGAAGGCCAAAGGAATTCCACTGGTAATTGCAGCCAGCTTTTCCCAGACCTACCTGCGCAACGCGTTTAACAACGGATTTCTTTGCGTGGAAGTCCCCGATCTGGCGAAGCAGCTGGGCGAACAGTTCGCCAGGGAGATTGCTGCCAAAGAAAAGACCATCATTCCCGGGGAAGAAATTAATATTGATTTCACCTCGGGCCTGGTTCACTGGCGTGGCGAGAAGTTTGCGTTTCCACCGCTGGGGAGCGTCCCCCAGTCATTGGTAATTGCCCAGGGCGTAGAGAATCTGGTGGCAAAGCGTTTGGGATTGGCGACAGTGAAGTAGGACGGCCGCCTCGGCCGTCCAGGCGGAGCAAAGCTCCGAAGATACCACCACAGGGAGCGTGAATGGCAAAACACACGGTAGTTTCGATGCCCGGAGATGGAATTGGCAATCAGGTTCTGCCCGAAGCAGTCCGAGTTCTGAAAGCAGTCGGCTTCGACGCGGAATATGTCCATGCTGATATCGGCTGGGAGTGCTGGATCAATGAAGGCAACGCGCTCCCCCAGCGAACTATCGACTTGCTGGCAAAGCACAAGCTGGGATTGTTCGGCGCCATCACCTCCAAGCCCAACAAAGAGGCCCAAGCTGAACTGAAGCCGGAATTGCGGGGCAAGGGTCACGTTTACTACAGCCCGATTGTCACCATGCGGCAGAAATTCAATCTGGATATCTGCATGCGGCCTTGCGTCGGCTTTCTGGGCAATCCGCTCAATTACATCCGCAAGCGCGTAGATGGCGGATTTGACGAGCCTCGCATTGATACCACTGTCTTCCGTCAGAATACCGAGGGTATGTACGCCGGCGTGGAGTGGACAAATCCTCCAGAGAACGTGCGCGCCGCCCTGAACACGCACCCCAGATTTAAAGCCTTCGCGAACGTACCTCCCGCGGACCTTGCCGTGAGTGTGCGGATCATTACGCGGCCAGCGGCGCGCCGTATCGTCACTGCTGCATTCGAATATGCCAAGAAGCGCGGCTTCAAAGGCGTCACTATCTGCGAAAAACCGAATGTCGTCCGCGAGACTTCAGGGATGATGGAAGAAACTGCCAAGGAAGTGGCGAAGAATTATCCCGGAATCGACTTGTGGTCGACTAATATCGACGCGCAGTTGATGTGGCTGAATAAAAATCCCGAAGACTATAACGTAATCGTCGCTTCGAATCTGTTCGGCGACATTTTGTCCGACGCTTTTGCTGGACTTGTCGGGGGCCTCGGTTTCGCCGCTTCCGGCAACATCGGAGATGAAGTCGCGGTGTTCGAGCCGACACACGGCTCGGCGCCAAAGTACGCAGAGCTGAATCCGCCGATTGTGAATCCGATTGCCATGATTCTGACTGCCGCGATGATGCTTGATCACATCGGTGAGGGGGCCAGGGCTGATCGCATCCGCAAAGCTATCGCCGACGTGGTGAAGGAAGGAAAAGTGCGCACCTACGACATGATGCGCATTTCCGGAGGCGCGAAGTCGATAAGCCAGGGAGCAGCCTCTACGATCCTGATGACAGACGCAATTCTCGCGAAGCTGAAGTAGGCGCGAACGTCAGCTCACAATCGCATGTGCGAGCACACCCGCGACTGCTTAACATATGACTGTTTTATCCAATACCCACGTCTCGCATTCCGCCGAAGCTGGACACTACGGCAAGGACGTGCGTTCGGATGTGCACGTGGCGATCAAACCACGCGATCGCGGCGGCATTGAGATCAACCTTGAATCCCGCGTCGCACTTTACTATGGCGAGTCAATCCGGGCGCAGTGTCGCCAGGTGCTGGAATCGCTCGGCGTCAAGCACGCGCGGGTTGCAGTGCACGACGAGGGCGCGCTGCCCTTCGTAATTTCGGCGCGCATCGAAACCGCAGTCAAGCGCGCCGGACTTGGTATCGGGCAAAGCGCGCTGCCCGATGGGGGCAACTTGCCGGCGCCCTCGCCGCGCGACCGTTTGCGGCGTTCCCGCCTGTATGTGCCCGGTTCAGAGCCAAAATATTTCGTCAATGCCAGCCTGCATGGGCCGGATGCAATCATCCTCGATCTGGAGGATTCGGTTCATCCCGGCGAAAAGGATGCTGCCCGTATTCTGGTGCGGAACGCCTTGCGCGCTGTTGATTTTGGCGCCTGCGAGCGTATGGTCCGCATCAACCAGTTGCCTATGGGGCTGGAGGACCTTGCCGAGATCATCCCCCAGGCCCCCGATCTGGTGCTCATCCCCAAGACCGAACACTCGCTCCAGGTGACCGAAGTTGAAAGAATGGTCAACGAACTCAAGCTCCGCAACAATATCGATCGCCCTGTCTGGCTGATGCCGATCCTGGAATCGGCACTGGGCATCGAGAATGCATTCGCCATCGCCACCAGTAGCCCTAACGTCGCGGCGCTGACGATTGGACTCGAAGATTACACGGCCGACCTGAGCGTGGTTAAAACGACTGAAGGACGAGAGTCCCTCTATGCGCGCGCGCGCGTGGTGAATGCCGCCACCGCTGCCGGGATCCAGGCGATCGATTCAGTCTTTGGCGATGTGGGCGACCTCGATGCTCTCCGGCGCTGGGCGGAAGCCTCGCGAGCCTTGGGATTCGAAGGCATGGGCTGCATTCATCCCGCGCAGATTCCAGCCATTCATTCAGCATTTACCCCGTCCCAGGCGGAGATTGACAAGGCTTTCAAGATAGTTGCCGCCTTCGAGGAAGCTCAACAACGCGGACTCGGCGTGGTGAGCTTAGGTTCAAAGATGATTGATCCGCCG
>CATPBY010000481.1 GCA_955652845.1 uncultured Terriglobales bacterium
ACCTTACGTCTTACTGTGCCCTTGCTTAAATGCACCCAACTGGAGCCGATCTTGGTAAAGAAATTGAATACTGCGTCAGATCCGACCGCCAGCATGGGAGGCACTTTAAGGACAAAAATTAACAGGGGCAGCAGGAGCACACCGCCGCCCAACCCGGTCATGCCGATGAGGGTGCCCACCAAAAAGCCAATCAGAATTTTCAGCGCGAATGCCATGGCAGAAGGTGATGCGACCCCGGGTTAGTATCCCCCTCCGTTGACTCCGATAAAACCTTCCCGCTCCAGGTGGAGAATGATTTCCTGGGCGGCCTCTTCTGGCGTCAACTCACTGGTGTTCAGTACCACCTCGGCGTCCTTGGGCTCTTCGTAAGGATCGGAGATGCCGGTGAACTCCTTAAGGATTCCGGCGCGAGCTTTTGCGTACAGACCCTTGCGATCGCGCTGCTCGCATACATCCACCGAGGTAGATATGTGGACCAGGATGAAGCCGCCAAAAGGTTCGATCATTTCGCGCACATGTTTGCGGGTTGCGTCATAAGGGGCGATGGGAGCACAAATAGCGATGCCGCCATTTTTGGTAATTTCGGAGGCCACATAGCCAATGCGGCGGATGTTGATATCCCGATGCTCTTTCGAGAAGCCTAATTCCGAAGACAGGTGTTTGCGCACCAGATCGCCATCCAACAGCGTAACCGGGCGGCCACCGGTTTCCAGAAATTTTGTGAGAAGAACATTTGCGATGGTCGATTTTCCGGATCCGGAAAGCCCGGTAAAGAAAATGGTCACGCCCTGCTTGTGACGGGGCGGATAACTGCGTCGCAACTCCTTTACCACCTCGGGATAGGTGAACCAGGAAGGAATCTCACGCCCTTCATTCAGACGTTCGCGTAGTTCTGTGCCGGAGATGTTCAGGACACGAGCGTCTTTCGGCACCTGGTCGTCAGGAAAATATTGATCCTGGTCTTCCAGGTAGACCATCATGTTGAATGGAACCATGGTAACTCCGATATCCGCTTCGTGCTTCTTGAAAACTTCCTGCGCTTCATAGGGCCCGTAAAATGGCTTTCCATGTTCGTCTTTGCCTGGACCGGCATGGTCTCGTCCGACAATCATGTGACTGCAACCGTGGTTTTTACGGATAATCGCGTGCCACATCGCCTCGCGCGGTCCGCCCATACGCATTGCCAGCGGCAATAATGAAAGCTTGGCGGTTCCCGCCGGGTATTTGGGAAGCAGTAACTGGTAACAACGCACACGGGTGAAATAGTCAACGTCGCCAGGCTTGGTCATTCCCACCGAGGGATGAATTAAAAGATTGGCTTCCACCTGTTTTGCGGCGCGGAAAGTCAATTCCTGGTGGGCACGGTGCATGGGATTGCGGGTCTGGAAAGCGACCACGCGACGCCATCCCAGGCGCGCAAATTCGGCGCGCAATTCCGCCGGCGGAAGACGCAACGCACGGAAGTCATAGTGGGATGGCGATTGTACGGCTTCAATTCGTCCGCCCGCATACCAGGGGTTGGCCTTATTCATGGCATAGTCGGCGCCGGGATGAAGTTTGCTGGTTGTGTTGAAAACTGACTTCGCTTCCGCCTTGCGGTCAGGCTGCCACACATCTTCGACTTGCAGAACTGCCAGCATTACTCCTTCAGGATCGCGCAATGCAACTTTGCTGCTGCCCGGCTTTAACGGCTTGGCGAATTCTTCGGTGACATCCAGCGTGATCGGCATGGGCCAGAGAACGCCGCTGGCGAGCCGCATGGTTTGACAGACACTTTCATAGTCAACCTGCGTCATGAATCCGCGCAGAGGAGAAAATCCCCCGCTGACCAGCAATTCAAGGTCGCAGAGCTGACGCGCAGTGAGGTCCCAGGAAGGCCACTCGCGCGAGTGGGACTTAAGTTCGCTGATCCGCTCCGGTGACGCGATCAGGTCTACTAGCTCCCCGCCGTGCGGGGGGACAAGATGGCTGCTGGAAGTCAAATTACTGGTCTCCTTTGGAGCTGATTCGCTTTCGTGTCATTTATTGGCGAAGGCGTTTTGGGTGTCTACCGCGAAAGTCCACACGGGGTCAAGTGCAACGAAGCGCGTTTCTCATATTGGTTGTTTCGGTGGCGCAACCTCTTTCAACATGCAATCTTCTCTCCGTTAGCAGGCACTGGGGCACAAGCTAAGTCTCTCATAATAAAGAAAAACTCGCTGCTACTGCCAATTGATTCCCTTTCTGAAGGGCGAGATGCAAGAATTTGCAGCTACGATGGAATAGAACGTGGGCTCTGTGTCGCGCTTAGATCCTGATCGCCAGGTTGAGATTCGTGTTCTATGCCCAAGGGTTGGATTCGTCGTTCTGGATAATGCAGGCTCTAGTTGTTGGTTACCGCAACCCACGCAGGGGACAGCCGCGCTCGGCTGTCAAGTCGAGAGAAGCTGACCTGTAGTTCTCTTTACGCCGTTACGCTGGTCGCGCAACTTATTGCCGGAGAATGGGATCTAGTAGAGAATGTATAATGCTGGGGTGCGCGACTCGCAGTTCGGCAGGGAAGTAAGTCTATGAAACTGGCATTGTTTGCTGTACTGGTGATGTGGACCTCGGTTGCGCTGGCACAAAACAGCAAACACCACTCCACCGCGAAGCGGCAAGGGCAGCCCTCGCAAACTCATAGCGCGTCACCCCGTCACCAAACCGGTTCATTGCCGCCTGGAACCGGACCAGCCAAGCCGGGTGGCCACAACCAACAGCTGAACCAACTCGAGCATGAGACCGGCGCTGTGGTAACGACGCCCTCTAAGAAGGCTCCCAACTCAAAAGTAGGGACGCCGAAGGCCAGCGAAGCATCTTCGCGCAAGCGGGGGATAAATTTCTCTCATCAGAACGGAAAAGGCGCCAGCTCGACAGCGCCCGCCCAGAACAGAAA
>CATPBY010000482.1 GCA_955652845.1 uncultured Terriglobales bacterium
AGACTTCCTTGTCCGAGCCTCCATTCTTGCCGGGATAGCTCTTGGCCACGTCTTCGAACTCGGCCACAATACGGCCGCTGGGCTTGGGCTGCGGAAACGAAAAGTGGATGGTCTTTTCTTCTGGCGGAATCTCGATGCGCTCGATCTTCTCCAGCTCCTTGATGCGACTCTGTACCTGCTTGGCCTTGGTGGCCTGGTATCGGAAGCGGTTGATGAAGACTTCCAGTTGGTCGATGCGGTCGCGCTGGTTGCGGTAAGCGGCCTGCAGTTGCTCGTTGCGCTGCGTCTTCTGGGCGAGGAACTTGTCGTAGTTGCCAGTGTAGAACCAGAAGCGCTTGTTCCAGATTTCGGCGATCTTGTTGACGGTGACGTCGAGAAAGTACCGGTCGTGCGAGATCAGAACGAACGCATGGGAATAGTTTTGCAGATATTCTTCGAGCCAGTTGCGGGCTTCGAGATCGAGATGGTTCGTGGGTTCGTCGAGCAGGAGGAGGTTGGGTTGTTGCAAAAGAAGTTTGGCGAGCGCGAGGCGCATCTGCCATCCGCCGGAGAATTCATCGGTCAGGCGCGGCCAGTCTTGTTTCGTAAAACCCAGGCCCATCAGCACTCGTCCCACTTCCGCCTCGATCGAATAGCCGTCGCGGGTGCGGAACTCGTGCTCGACCCGGTGGTAGCGGTCGGCGACGGCGGAGTATTCCGGGCTGGTGTGCTCGAGTTCCGCCATGCTGTGGGTGAGAGATTCTAGTTCGGTTTCCATGGCGCGCAGGTCGTCGAATACCGACATGCACTCGGCGAAAACGCTGCGGCCGGAGAGCGTGAGGCCGTCTTGGGGAAGATACCCAGCGGAAGTGCCTTTAGCGATGGTAAGGGTGCCATAGTCGAAAGTGTCCATGCCGGCGAGGATCTTCATGAGCGTGGACTTGCCGGTGCCGTTTCCGCCGACCAGGCCGATGCGGTCGCGAGGCGTGATGAGCCAGTCCGCGTTTTCGAAGAGGAGTTTGTGGCCGAAACGTTTTCCGGCGCCGGAAAGCTGGATCATGGGGCTGGAGTTATCGTCTCATAAAAACAGTGGCGAGTGCCCATTAGCAGAAACACGAAAAAATCAAAACCACAAAGGACACGAAGTTACACGAAGGGAAAGAACGGAGATTACGGCCAGACTACCGTGGCGATGGGATCTTTCGAATTGGCGGCGGGACGGGCATTGCGGGGGCTGGGATACGTTCCCCAGAGTTCGTGGTGGAACTGGATGCGTTCCAGGGCGCGGTCAACTACGGCTTCGAGTTCGCGCGAATACTTTACTTCGCGGCCCTTAGCCAAGCGACGCTTGGCTTCCTCGGGGCTTACCCAGGTGGGACGGCGATTGCCTTCGTCGGGGCGGCGCATCTGGTGGACTTCCATCAGGAAAGCTTTGATCACGAATTCCTGCACGCCCCCGGGTTGCCAGAACACGCCTTTGGAATGAATGTAGAGATGGAAGTGACGCGGTTCGATCGTTCCCACGGCGCCAGCTTCCTCCGCCGCTTCGCGCTCGGCGGCTTGGCTGTGCGACAGACGAGGGTCAGTCGAGCCCTTGGGGAAAGTCCACTTGTTGCCGCCATTGGTATTAACCAGAAGGAACTCAATCGCGGTGCCGCGCCGGCGATAACAAATGGCAGCCACCTGAAGCGGCAGGGATTTCGCGACGCGGGGTGAACCCATGGTGGCGGCCTCCTGATTCAATGCTACATGCAAGATATTTCACCTGTGTGAATCTGCAACAAAAATTGTGCACCCGGGAGGGTTACGAAAGGGTTACGTGGTTTCCACTAGAGGCCTTTCCCATAGACGGGGATGGCCGCTCCGGTTACGTCTTTTCCCGCATCTCCGGCGAGCCACACGATCAGGCTGGCGATGGAAGTCGGTCGCACCCACGCGGACGTGTCGGCGCCGGGCATAGCTTTGCGGTTGGCGAAAGTGTCGATAGTGCCCGGCAGAATCACGTTCGCGGTGATGCCGGCGTCCTTGTTTTCCAGCGCGACGGTGCGGATCAGTGAGACGAGCGCCGCCTTGGAAGCGCTGTAAGCGCCGACGATGGGACCGGGATCCTCGGCGGCGCGGCTGCCGATGGCGATGACGCGCCCGTCTCCGGCTTTGCGCATGTGCGGGATCACCGCCCGCAGCATATGAAATGCGCTGTTGAGGTTCAGGTTGAACATGCGCTGGAAGGTGGCGTCGTCAGTGTCGGCGACAGTCTGTCCACCAGCGAAGCCGCCGACGGTGTGAACCAGGACGTCAATCCTTCCGAAGCGGGTGATGACCGAGCCGGCTGCTTTTGTCGCCGCGTCGAGACTGTCGAGGGCGGCAGGGAGTGGAGTGAAATTGGAATGGCTGATGTCGGATTGCAGGATTTTCGGCGCGAGGCCAACCACGGCGAAACCGGCGTCCAGCAAGGCTTGCGTGACGTGGATTCCGAGGCCGCCGTTGGCTCCGGTGACGAGCGCAGTCTTTCCAGTCATGGGCGAGAGCTCCTGGCTGGAACTCATCATAAATCCCCGGCGCCGTCAGTGGGGCAAAGCAGGTCCGCAATTGCCGTCCATTTTCGCTGGAAAACTACCGTGGGTTTGGCGACTTCGCTGTAGCAATCTGGTTGGGACGCTGGCGAACGCGAGCGCCTTGCTCGCCCGGTCGCTTTTTGTTCGGTCGGGAGTTCGTCGCAGTGATCTTCTTTTTCTTCTCGTGATTTACGGCTGGCCCCGGATTCGGGCGCTGGGCGACGGTTTTGTTTGGCTCCGGCCATGCGTTGTACCAGGTCAGGTCTACCTCTTGCTGGCTGTGGGACGGGACCGATGGCGCTAGCATGGCTGCGAC
>CATPBY010000483.1 GCA_955652845.1 uncultured Terriglobales bacterium
ATTAATCATGGAAGTCGAAAACGAAGCCGAGCTCGCAGGTCTGATGGCGCATGAAATCGCCCACATTGCTGCCCGGCACGCCACCCGGTCTGCGACCAGAATGCGTGCATGGAAGCTTGCAGCGATACCGCTTAGTCATCTCGGAGGTCCCGCCGGTTTCGGGATTGAGCAGATCGTTCCACTAACGTTCAAAAAATTCAGTCGCGACGCCGAAATTGAAGCCGATCTCCTGGGAATCGAATATCTGTACGCCGCAGGATACGATCCTCAAGCTTTTCTTGAGGCCCTGGAAAAATTGCACAGCAAAGAGACCCAGGCTCATGCGCGCCTCGTGAAAGCTCTGCCTGCGATTAACTTCGCGGCAAAAATGCCGTTGCACCACCAGATCGAACACATGCTCTCGAACTACCCTCCCATGGAGGAGCGCATAGAGAAAGCGCAAACTGAGATCTCCACGCTCCTGTCCGGCCGGGATGGCTACGTCGTCGATACCAGCGAATTTCAGGTGGTGAAAGCCAGGCTCGCTTGGGCCAATCGCCCGATCCTGCGCCGTCATCATTCGGCGGACGGGACCATCAACGGTCCGGTGCTGCGCCGCCACCCCAGCGAAGACCCGCAGCCCAGGCTGCTGGGACTAATCAGCGGCAGCCAGCTAAACCACTGATTTCCTTCTTCAGCGCCCGTCACCACCCCCCGGTTACCCGCGTTACTAAAGGACAGCTGCTCTTTGTCTTCAGTCATTTGTTCAGTTTCCCATTATGGATTTCACTGTACGTGGCACTTTCACTTCAGCCCAGGCGCCGCCTGGGTTGGTTCCGATCTCACTATGGCGCCGGGTCATCGCGACCGGAGTAAAGTGCGAATTTCGACTCCGAGGAGCGCAATAATGCGCAAATTTGTTGGATTCCTTCTGTTATTTGGACTGTCTTCATTGGCCGCGGTGGCGCAGGAGAATGCGCCCAAGGCGGAACTTTTCGGTGGCTATCAGTACACACGCTTTGATGGCGGCCTCAATGCAAATGGCTGGGATACAACCGTTACTACCAATCTCAATCGCTGGGTGGGTGTAGCTGGAGATTTCAGCGGCGCCTACAAGACCCAGAGCGGTGTAAGTTTCAACAACTACACCTATACATTTGGGCCGGTTGTTTCGCTCCGCCGCAATGAGAGATTGACCCCATTCGCTCATTTCCTGGCAGGAGGTTTCCACTCCTCCACTGCGCTGAGCGGCGTGTCTGCATCGGATAACGGATTTGCCATGATGTTCGGAGGAGGCGTGGACGTGACCGCGACCCGCCACCTGGGTCTGCGAGCATTCCAGTTTGACTGGCTCTCGCTGCATTCCAGTGGGTCCACCGATAACAACAACATGCGAATCTCAACCGGACTTCTGGTCCGCTTCTAACTGCCTGAAAGTTGCCAGGCACGAGGGCAGCCGCAAGGTTGCCCTTTACCTTTTGCTCAAGACTTGGCAGGTAGCCGACAGAAGTCTCTTTGTCACTCCCAACTTGCTTCGTCCTTCGCTACCCTGACTCGTGATGACCCACGCCCAACTGGTAGAGAAAGCTGTCAGGTGGCTGCGCGCCTATGGTTGCGGGGTGATTCTTTCGGAACAGGCATGCGTCAGTGGGGAGATGCCGGATGCTATTGGCTGGAAGCGGGCCTGCCAGTCAGTTCTTGTCGAGTGCAAGATCTCGCGTCCGGACTTCCTGATCGACCGGGACAAGCCGTTTCGCCGGAAGCCGGAAACCGGCGTGGGATCTGAGCGGTTTTACCTTGTGCCTGCGGGATTGGTTCGCCGGGAAGAAGTGCCCGCGGGCTGGGGGCTGCTCGAATACCGCAACCGCAAAATTGAGGTAATTCTGCGTTCGGTGAAGAACTTTCGCACCGCTGCGGGGTTCAATAGTGAGATGAATCTTCTGCTGGCCAGCCTCCGGCGGGTGGAAATCCGCATTGAGCCGCAGACGATTACCGACTTCCTTAAATGGAAGAACCGCATGGCCGAATACAATCGCGGATCTTTGCCGGAAGGCATTCTGGCTGCCGAACAAGAGCCGAATCCCTTCCTGGCGTCAGATTAGTGGACGGAGGATGGCGTCATTCTGAGCGCAGCCGTTCTTCAGGCGGAGCGAAGGATCTCGCGCGCAATGGCACAGCGTGTGTCACTCCGACGCGGGATCGCTGGCACTACGCGCGGGGCTTCGGGATGATCCGGAAGAAAAAGCCTATGAGAATTCAAAATTGTGCCACTACCGAAATTCGCTCACGGGAGGAAACGGTGAAAGGCGCGGTCCCATTTTTTAGAATGTTTCAATCGGCTATATCGGTAAGGACGTTTCTGGCAGGCGCCATCCTGCTTTGCGCCGCGTCACTTTCAGCCGCCGCACAGAATGGCGGCAATCCGGTTGGCGGAAACTGGATGGAATACGAATCTGAAGACAAGATGACTCTTGCCAGGAAAGTCAAGTTTGTATTGACCGCCGACAACTTTCTGCGCGATAGCTCCTACCAGAAACAAAAAATCGAGGTTTTTTGCGTTAACGGCAAGTTCGAACGCAGCCTCTTCTATCCCAATGTGAGGCTCGGCCCGCCCAACCGCCCCGGATTCTGGGGCCAGCCGCAGGCAATGGTATTGGTTCGGGTGGACGACACTCACGACACTCACGGTTGGAATTGGGTGCCAGGTTCAGCCCTCTCCATGGACAAAGGAACCACCCGCAAGCTGTTTCGCGCTAATGTGTTCAAGGTTGAATTCCGCGCCGCCCGGAGTCGTGACATCGCGGAGTTCTCTCCAGGAGGCATCTACACCGATCGCGTGTCCCAAGCCTGCGGTTTCAACCCAAAGTAGCCAGGCGGGGAGTTTCTCAATACAACACAACGCATCGCGTTTGCCACCTATTCCGAACACCTGTTTATACGATAGATGCTGAATCCAACAAAAAACCGGGCTGATAGGCCCGGTTTCGTATTGCGTCGAGGTGAGATGCGGTTACACCATCCTCGGCGCGGCTGGCGCTGAAGCGTCTGCGGCAGTTTGCCGAAGAGATTTTTCGCGTCAGCCAAAAATCAAGACATCCAAAACCAACTCTACAGATTCAGATGCTGCATCCCCGATGCCATTTGCATCTTTCAACTTTTTGTCAATGAAAATCTTTTAAGGTCATGCATTCATGGCAGTTATGAGCTCTTAAACACGCCGCACAGGCCCATCCCGGGACTTCCCGGATAAAAACCTTGCGCATATTGGAAACTACGAGGCAGTTACAACTCCCGGCGCCCTTCCATGGCTTTCAGCATGGTGATTTCATCCGCGTATTCGATGTCGCTGCCCACCGGAATGCCCATGGCGATGCGTGTCACCTTGAGCCCCGGCCGCCGAAGTTGTCCCGAGAGATAGGTAGCAGTCGCCTCGCCTTCAACCGTCGGGTTGGTGGCGATGATCACTTCATCCAGTTGGCCGGCCTCGACCCTGCGTGCCAGGTTTGCGATGCGCAATTGCTCCGGGCCGATTCCGTGAAGTGGCGAGATCAAGCCATGCAGCACGTGATAAACGCCATTGAAGTGCTTGGTTTTCTCGATCGAGGCAATATTCGTCGGCTCTTCCACGACGCATACCAGCCGTTGGTTGCGGGTGGCGCTGGCGCAGTAGGCGCACGGATCCACGTCGGTAATATTGTTGCAGACGGAACACAGCCGCAGGCTGGCTTTTACATCGCGAACCGCTGCCGCCAGCGCCTCGGCGTCGTCATCATTGGAACGCAGGATGTGAAATGCAAGCCGCTGCGCTGTCTTGCTGCCGATGCCCGGCAGCTTCTTGAGTTCCTCAATCAGCCGCGCCATCGGTTCCGCAAATCGGCTCAATGTATGGCCCTCAAACTAACTGACCAGAAAAAAGGAGTAATCAAAGCCCTGGGATACTTATCCCGCCCAGCATGCCGCCCATCGTTGACTGCATGGCCTCGTCCACTTTTCGCCCCGCGCCATTGATGGCAGCCGTAATCAAATCCTGCAACATTTCCAGATCGCCCGCCTTTACCACTTCGGGATCAATCTTGATGCTTAATATCTGTTTGCGCCCATCCATTTTGACGGACACACTTCCGCCACCCGAGCTTGCTTCCACCACAGTTGCTTCCATCTTTTTCTGCAGAACTTCATATTGCCGCTTGGCCTGCGACATCAGTTCCTGCAGATTAAATCCGCCCATACAACTCCTCGCAGTAACGGTTTCCCCGTCTCAGAACTTTTTTGCGCTCAGCCCTGAAACTCAAGATTCCTCACCGCTTTTCTTTGTAATCGATGACCGTCCGTATCTCCGCGCCAAATTTTTCTTTCATGCGACGCACAATCGGATCCTGCTCCACCCGGCTTCGTCCGCCTCCGTTTGAGGCTGAGCGAACCCGCTCTGGACTCTTCAGCGCCCCTGTTGCGGTTGCCCCAGCCACAACTTTCAGCTTCACTGCACGCCCCAGCGCTGCACCCGCGGTCGCAATCATCAGCCGTTTGGCTTCTGCCCCCAGTGACATATCAATCACCGCGGGCGAGGCAGCCACCTTGATGACCAGTTCATTTCCCTCGATTTGCCACTCTCCACATTCCAGCATGGAGGTCAGCATACGATGGCCGCCAGCCGATAATGCATTCAACACAGGCTGTCGCAAGTCAACTGGCTCGACAGTTCGTTTTTCCGCGGCAACTTCGGGCGTCGGCGCAACTATTTCGATTTCGGGTTGCGTTTCTTCAGCCAGCGCTACCGACCCCATGACCACGCTGGCATTGGCGGATGCCGCCATCGTTCCGCCTCCACTGGCCGAGCCTGTATCCGCCGTCATCTCCGGTTTCCCCGCGCCTTTGCGCGCCGAATCGGCCGCAAACGGAGACACATGGCCAGGGCGCGAGGAGGTTAACTCGGGCTTTTTGGCTTCCGCCACCATGACAGGCTTGCCCGCCGGCTTCGGTGCGCTGGTCACGCCCGCCTCGCTTAATAACTGTTCCAGCGGCAACAGGCGTTGGGCATGCGCCATCTTGAGCAGTCCCAACTCCAGATGGAAGCGTTGCTCCTGCCGGTACCCAAGTTCGCTGTGGGTGCGCAACATGATCTGCAAATGCCGGGTCAGGTCCTCTTCGCTGAATAATTCCGCCACTCGCAGGACGCGTTGGCGCTCGTCGCTTGAAATCTGCAGCAGGGAAGAGTCGCCACCCGCCACCTTGGCCACCATCGTGTTACGCAGAAAGCGCACCACCTGTCGAGCGAAATGTGTCGGGCTGTGACCTTCACCGATGAGCCTGTCGACCAGCCGCAGCACCGTCTCACTCGATCCCTGGGCAACGGCCTGCATCAGCTCTTCCAGCACGCTGGCCGAGGTCGCGCCCACCAGCTGCCGCACCTCGTCCGCGCTAAGTCGCCCTTCCGACGAAGCAATGGCCTGATCTAAAATCGATAGCGCGTCTCGCATGGAGCCATCACCGGCCTCGGCGATCAGGGCCAAAGCATCCTCGTCGGCTTGCACCTTTTCTCTCGAGGTCAGGTCCCTCAGTTGGCCCAGAATCTGTTCGAAACCCACCGCGCGAAAACTGAAATGCTGACAGCGTGATCGAATGGTCTGTGGAATGTCCTCCGGCTGGGTCGTTGCCAGCATAAACACCACGTGCCCGGGCGGCTCCTCCAGCGTCTTCAATAAAGCGTTGAAGGCGGCATCGGTGATCTGATGGGCCTCGTCCAGAATGTAAATCCTGAAGCGATCACGAGCAGGACGGTAGCGCGCGGCCTCGCGCAACTCGCGAATCTCGTCGATGCCGCGGTTGGTTGCCGCGTCAATCTCCAGTACATCCACGGAATTTCCGGCGCGAATTTCGGTGCACGACTCGCAGACGCCGCACGGCTCGACCACAGGCTTGTCCGAGGAACGGCAATTCAGCGCCATGGCCAGAATGCGTGCAACCGTGGTCTTGCCGATCCCGCGATGTCCACTGAAAATGTATCCGTGAGCAATTCGCGATTGCTCGATCGCGTTCTTCAGTGTTCGGGTAACGTGGTCCTGCCCAATGACCTCGGAAAAATTCTGCGGGCGGTATTTGCGGGCCAGGACCTGATAGCTCATGA
>CATPBY010000484.1 GCA_955652845.1 uncultured Terriglobales bacterium
AGCCAGTTATGAGCGACCGGATTGTAGGTGATAAATCCGCGATCTAAAGCGATCGTCTTACGGTCGAAAAAATTGTTGAATGTCTCATTGGTGGTGGTCGGATCGCCGAGAGCACCTGTGGCCAGAAAAATTCCCGCAGTGAAATCTTCATTCAATTTGCTGTCGAATCCGAAGCGGGCCCGGATGCGCGCCCGGTTGCGGTCGGGAATGCCGGATTGCGTGAAGTTTTCACCGCGGATGCGGACATCCCCGCTGAAGCGTAACCGTCCCAGAATATCCTGCAGGGCGCTAAGGCGCTTATCCTGCTCCTGCGTCTTTGTGTTGACAACGGAGAGCGCGGAATTAGCCTGGGCGGCGCTCGACGATGCCTGGTCGGCCAAACGCTGGGCTTCCGCGGCCGAACGCTGGGCATCCGCGGCGGTCCTTTGCGCCTCATCAGCGCTGTTTTGCCCTTTTTGCGCGCCGGCATTCGCCTGCTGCGCGGAGTCAAGGAATTGCTGCAGCTGGGACTTCAGTTGCTCCATCTGCTGGCGCTGGGCTTCCATTTGTTGCTGTTGCGCGGCCAAGGCGTCGCGCAGCTCTTGCACTTCTTTGGCCGAGGCCGGCCGGGGAGATCGCCTTCCACTGGCAACAGGTTTTGAATCAGTTTGTGCCAATGCAATGGTGGCAACTAAAGTAAGAACGCTGATCCGAAGCAACGCTTTCATCACTTTCTTCCTCGTTTCGTTCAAAAATAAAATCATGTTCCCGGGGAGTCGAATACCTGAAGCAGTCGCCAGATACAATTTAATCTATACTATGGCGATAGGGTAACTTACTTTTAATGCCGCGAGAAGGCCTGTAACAGTTCTCAAATCCACCAATCTTTGGAGGCTATGTTGCCGGGGTCAAACCCCATTTGTGCTGCATCCGGCGCTCGATGGTCTTAAAAACCAGACCATCTACAACGTATCCAATCGCGATAATCAGGATCATGACCGCGATAACCTGGCTCATGTCGTTCAGTTCACGGCCCATCATGAGCACTTGCCCGAGCCCCAAGCTCATATAGAGCATCTCCGCGGTAATCAGGGAGCGCCAGGCGAATGCCCAGCCCTGCTTCAGGCCGCTGACAATAAAAGGCAGGCTGGCCGGCAATAGCACGTACCAGAAGAGTGGGAAACCACGGGCTCCCAGGTTGCGTCCAGCCATGGCATAGATCTTGGGCATTTGCTTGCGTCCATCCTCCATAGCCATGGTGACGGAGAGCAACGATCCCATGATGACCACGAAAAGGATGGCATTTTGGCTTAGGCCAAACCACAATAGTGCCAGCGGCCACCAGCAGATGCTGGGCAGGCTCTGCAGACTCACCAGCAACCCGCCCATGGTTTCTTCCAGAAATTTATTGCTGGCAACGCTCAAGCCCAGCAGAGTTCCAAGCACGATTGAGATCACATAACCGATCAACACCCGCCGCATGCTGACGGCAATGGCGATCCAGAAACTGTGGTCCTGAAAACCGGCATACAACGCTTCCGTCACCCCCTTCGGCGTGGGGAAGAGGTAAGGCGGCCAAACCTTCAGGGCCGCCAGCAAAGCCCAAGTCCCCAATAGGACAGCATAGAAAATCAAGTTCTTACCGAGCCGCTTCAGCCCCATACTGCTCCTCCAGGGATTTGTTGATCTCCTCACGCAGGTCATCAAGAATTTCGCGCGCCGTCTTGGCAACGGTAATGTCTTCAAGGTGACGAGGTCGCGGCAGATCGACCGAATATCCGCGCTTCAATCGTCCCGGACGGAAGGTGAGCAGGGCCACACGATCGCCAAGCCGAACTGCTTCGCGCACATTGTGTGTGACGAAAATAATGGTGCGTCCGGTTTCTGCCCAGATGCGTTCCAGTTCGTCATGGAGAAGATCTCGGGTTTGCGCGTCCAAGGCAGCGAAGGGTTCGTCCATCAGCAGCACATCCGGTTCGGTGGCCAGAGCGCGGGCAAGAGCCACACGCTGCCGCATGCCGCCGGATAGCTGATGGATGTAGCTATCCTGGAATTGCGAGAGGTGAACCAGACGCAGGTAACGCTGGACCCGCTCCAGTCGTTCAGCCTTGGGAATACCCTTCATCTTGATGCCGAACTCAACGTTCTCTCCTACTTTCAGCCAGGGAAACAAGCCGAGTTCCTGGAAAATCAGAATGCGATCAGTACCCGGCGCATCAACTTTGTGGCTGTCGACCAGCACGCTGCCAGAGCTCGGGTGCTGCAGTCCCGCAATCAGATGGAGCAGAGTGGACTTGCCACAACCCGAGGGTCCGACGATGCAGAGGAACTCGCCCGGCTTCACCTTCAGATTGATGTTGTCCAGAGCGAGCAGACGCGAACCGTTATCGACCTTGTAACTAAGCGAGAGGTCCTTCAGCCAAAGCTTGGGTGTAAGGTCAGTGTCACGTTCGCGTGCCGGAAATAGAATTGGCTTGGGACGAGTGCCGGAGCGAACCGGACTTCTGTGGTCCAAGCTTCTTTGGTCTAAACTTCGTGGCTCAGGAAAAGAGGGCTGTGGTGCTGCATTAGTCGTCATTGAATTGCCTTCTTTCCTTTTTCTGCCAGCACCTGGTTTAAGAGAGTTAAGTCATACATGCCGGACAGGTCGGGCATTGAATGGCCCAGAAAACCGGCCTCGTAGGCCGAGTTAGCAGAGGTCATTAGCGAATTGCGCAAAGGATCGCAGGTCACCTGCAATCGTCCGAAGGCCTCATCCAGGAGCGCGGCTGGAATGGCTTTGCCTGTTTCCTTCTGAATCTGCTGATTGAGAAGTCTTTTCGCTTCTGGTAAATGAATGTTGATCCAGTCGGTAAGCTCGACGTGCGCCCGAATCCAGCTTTTGACCAGGTCGGGATGCTCGCGCAAAAATTTGGTGCTCACGATCAAATGCGTAGTGACGAATTGTCCCTGCGGCCAGAGATCGCGCTCGTCGAGAAACAACCGGCCATTGCCTTCCCGAATGAGTCGCGTGGCCCAAGGCTCGGGGGCCCAGGCAGCATCGAGTTCCTTTTTGAGGAAGAGCGAGAGCTGATCCGGACTCGCCATTGGCAGCACCTGCACATCTCCCCCTTTGTCGCTCGATTTCATCCCGTGTGCCTTGAGCCAGGCGCGCAAAGCGACGTCCTGGGTATTGCCTAATTGGGGGCTTGCGACCCTCTTGCCGTGAAAGTCTTCGGGCCTCTGGATTCCGGAATCGTTGCGCACGACCAGTGAGGCTCCCCCGCTGGCAGCGCCAGCTACCACTCGCAACGCTTGTCCCTGGGAGCGAACGTAGCCCGAGACGGCTGGATTAGGGCCGACGTAGGTCATGTCGATCGCTCCGGCAAACAGAGCCTCAATCGCGGACGGTCCGGCGTTGAAGCTGCTCCATTGAATCTTGACGTTCGACCCCATGGCCTTGTCGAACCAGCCATTAGCTTTGCCGATCATCGGCTGAGCGTGCGTGATGTTGGGAAAAGCACCAACGCGAATAACGGTTTGAGAAAGGCATGGCACGGACGTCAATAAGGAGGCGAAAAAAAGGAAGAGGAAAGAGATCGCGGAGGCCGCGGAGAACGCCGCCCAAGAGCCAACTGCAGCAGTGATCATCTGAACCTGGCGCCTATTCATTCTTCCCCTTGGTCAGATGGCCATGCACAACCATGGGCAATATGCTGCTCTGGTCGGGCTTTTTCCTGCGCTTACCGGATTTGGCAATGCGGGCGCCACTTACAATGTCGGCCAGCGATGTGTGCTCGAGGATTTTGG
Source organism: uncultured Terriglobales bacterium (assembly GCA_955652845.1). Lineage (GTDB taxonomy): Bacteria > Acidobacteriota > Terriglobia > Terriglobales > Acidobacteriaceae > JABCYV01. Next base: position 3,769 of record CATPBY010000484.1, read on the forward strand.
CGGCGGCGTCACGCACATCAAGGAATACCTGGTAGAGCGCGCGATGCTCCGCATCGCGATCAATCAGGCTGCGAAGTTGCTCGGCATCGCCAAATGGCGCCAGCGGCCCGTCGATCAGGCGGATGATCTCACTGAGATGGATTTCGTTCGGCGGCCGGCGTAATTGGTATCCGCCTTTGGCGCCGCGCGCGCTTTCCACAATGCGGGCGTTTTTCAGTTCGAGCAGAATCAATTCCAGAAATTTTTCCGGCAGTCCTTCTTCGTACGCGACGTCGCGGATACGAATGGCCCCCTGGTTGTAGTGCCGGGCCAGCATCATCATTGCCTGCAGCGCGTAAAGTCCTTTTTGGGAGATTTTCATGATGGCTATACTGCCATAAACTCTATTGTTTTAATAGACATTATGGACATACAGGGGATAGCACGCGACGGGCCAGTTCACAAACAAATGTACTCTTGTAAGTCATTGCTCCCTATTGGGTTACATGTTCGTACGAGAGGACCTCTCCAGGCACTGTGCAGTCTTTTTCATCTATGGCTCAAAGCAGAGAGCATTGCACTGGGCAATCTGGACCCAATCGCAATCGCCCAACCATCCTGAATCGAGGAGCAATCGTTTTGCGCATTCTGTGAAGGCTGGAGTTGCCCGTTGTCATTTTTCGGCGGCGCATTCTAACCAAGAGTTGTCATGATCCAAGAGGACCGAAAAGGGTTAAACCCGCAGCTTCATTCGGCAACTCATCGCTTGCTCTTGTTACACATGGCTGTGGTAGACTTCGGGCCATCCGCAGTTTTGTGCTCGGCTTTCAATCTGCGGGTGTGTGAATCCACGACCCCCGGGAGGTCTGGTAGATGGGCC
>CATPBY010000485.1 GCA_955652845.1 uncultured Terriglobales bacterium
GACGTACACCATCACTTTCCCGAAGAAGTATCGGGTAGGCGAGACGACCCTCGATGATCCCGCAGTCCCGGAGCGTCTGGCACGCCATTTGGGATGCGAGAACCATTGCATCGTAGTCGAACCCGGGGTGGCTGATTTATTGCCGCGGTTGACCTGGCACATGGATGAACCCACGGCCGACCCGGCTATCATTCCCGCATATCTGGTCTGTCGTGAAGCGCGCAAGCAGGCGACGGTCATGCTCTCCGGAGTTGGGGGCGATGAACTCTTCGCCGGGTATCGTAAACATGCGGCGCATTCTTGGGCGCAGGCCTATCAGCATATCCCCTGGCGCGCACGGCGCGCGATGGAAGCTGCTTTGACGGCTCTGCCCGGTTTGCGCGGAACGAGAATAAAAGGGAACCTGCGGCTGGCCAGGAAGATGGCTCGCAGCGCCTCAATGTCGCCGGTGGACCGCTTCATAATGAACTGCACTTATTTAGATGCACAGCAGAAATCTGATCTCTACGCGCCCGCTCTTGCCGACGAACTCTCAGGCGCGGACCCTTCGGCGCGCCACCGCGAGGGTTTCGCGCAGGTGGAGGGCACAGATTTCCTCAACCAGATGTTATATCTCGATACCAAAATTTTCATGACCAGCCTGAACCTCACCTACAACGACAAGATGAGCATGGCTTCGTCAGTGGAAGTTCGGGTGCCTTTCCTGAATCGGGAACTCGCTGAATTCGTCGCCTGGAACGTGCCACCGCATTTAAAGCTCAAAGGATTTTTCCATCCCACTACGAAATACATTTTTCGAAAAGCTATGCAACAGATTCTGCCTCGGGAAGTGCTGAGGCAACCCAAAGCCGGCTTCGCTGCGCCCATCGACTACTGGCTGGCGCATGATCTGAAAGAAATGGTGGATGATTTGCTTTCCGAATCGCGTCTCCGCCAACGGGGGCTATTTCGTCCGCAAGCCATCCGAACATTTGTGGACGAACATCGTCGAGGAGCGCAGGATTGGTCGATGCAACTCTGGCAATTTTTGACGCTTGAGTTGTGGATGCGGACTTTCCTTGATGGCGGCGCCCGGCAGTTTTCCGCGAACCTTGACGCGCCGCGGGCGGCAACAGCGTGAAGCAGGTGCTGCAGCATGCCCGGACGGGGGAAGTCGAGGTGGTGGATGTCCCATCGCCCAATTTGTTGCCAGGTTGCGTCCTGGTCCGTATCGCCGCCTCGCTGGTCTCAGCAGGTACGGAGCGTGCAGCGTCTGAGTTTGCCAGCAAGAATCTGCTGCAGAAAGCCCAGGCGCGCCCGGACCTGGTGCGCGAGGTGATCGACAAAGTCCGGCGCGACGGGTTGTTATCCGCCGCGCAGGCGGTTCGCAGCCGTCTGGATCAGCCATTGGCGCTTGGCTACAGCAGCGCCGGAACGGTAATTGCCGTCGGTGAAGGCGTCGCCGATATTCAAACCGGCGATCGCGTTGCCTGTGCCGGGGCTGGCTACGCCACGCACGCGGAAATCGCCTGCGTCCCGCGATTACTGGCCGCGCGAATCGCGGATGCAAACGTTACGTTTTACGAAGCGGCGTTCACTACGGTAGGCGCGGTAGCATTGCACGGGATACGCACTTCTGAGGTAAAGCTGGGCGATGTAGTGGGAGTAATCGGGCTGGGATTAGTCGGCCAACTAACCGTCCAGATGTTGAAAGCGGCGGGCTGCCGCGCGATCGGCATGGATATTGTCCGGCAGCGCGTAGATCTGGCTAAGCGTCTTGGTGCGGATGGCGCCTCGGATAGCCTGCATGTATTCGAAGAAATGTGCCGGGCGCATTCTGGCGGCCACGGAGTCGACGCGGTTCTCATCACGGCCGAGACTTCCGGCAGCGAGCCGGTGAATCTGGCGGGAAACGTGACGCGCGAACGCGGAGTGATAGTAGCTGTCGGCACCGTGGGAATGGACATCGAGCGCAAGTCCTACTACGAGAAAGAACTGGATTTCCGTGTCTCGCGATCCTACGGTCCAGGGCGCTACGACGCCGCGTATGAACAGAAGGGCCGGGACTATCCCATCGGATACGTGCGCTGGACGGAAACCCGGAACATGGAATCCTTTCTCCAGCTACTCGCGGACGGCAAAGTGGACGTGAATTCGCTCACATCTCACCGTATTCCCATCAGCCGAGCTTGCGATGCTTATGATCTCATCACAGGCAAAACATCAACCCCATTTCTAGGGGTGCTAATCACATATCCCAATGATGCGGAGGCAAGTCAAACTCTGCGGTTAGTTGAGAAGACGGTTAAGCGCCGGTTTGCCGGAAACCAGTCAGTGAAACTTGGATTTTTAGGGGCAGGGAATTTCGCCACTGGCACACTCTTGCCTGCAATCAAGCAGGTTGGCGGAATAGGGCTCGTGGGCGTTTGCGCAGCGAATGGTTCGCATTCTCGCCACGCCGCAGAGAAGTTTGGTTTCCGGTATTGCACCACGAACGAAGATCAGCTTATCCATGACCCCGATGTGAACACCGTTGTCATCGCTACTCGTCATAACCTGCACGCCGCGCAGGTGTTGAACGCGCTGCAGGCCGGCAAGCATGTTTTCTGCGAGAAGCCGCTTTGTCTGACTGAAAATGAACTGGCAGAGATTGTTCGCATCTATGTGAGCCTTTCGCCCCAGCCGCTGCTGATGGTCGGTTTTAATCGCCGCTTTGCCCCGATGACAACGCGGATGAAAGGCTTTTGTGATGAGATTCATGAACCACTCGTCATGAACTATCGCGTGAATGCGGGGTCGCTTCCGGCGGATCACTGGGTGAACGATCCGGAACAGGGAGGTGGCCGAATTCTCGGAGAAGTGTGTCATTTTGTGGATTTCCTGAGTTTCCTTGCAGGTGTGTCGCCGGTTGAGGTTCAGGCTCGCGGCGTGTCGGACGGCGGAACTCATGGAGAGAGCGTCGTCATCCACCTGCAGTTTTCGAATGGCTCGCAGGGGACGATCAGTTACCTGACCAGCGGGGATCGTTCATTTTCCAAGGAGCGCCTGGAAGTTTTTGGCGGAGAAGCGGTCGCAATGCTGGAAGACTTTCGGCGGCTGGAGCTGCTTCGCCGCGGCCGCAAGCAAATATTCGCTTCAAGATTTCGGCAGGATAAAGGTCATCGCGGTGAGTGGGAGGCTTTTGCGGCTGCGATGCGAGGTGGAGAGCCTCCCATTCCGTTCCACCAGATCGTTGCCAGCAGCCTGGCTACTATGCGAATTCTGGAGTCGCGTTCTTCGGGACAACCCGCTGCGGTCGAAGTGGAAAGGTTTATCAAGACAAGTTGCTGAACGGGCATCCGCGAAACTGCAATAGTAACCTGAGAAAGATTTCCTCCATTCATGCTTATTCTCGGCATCAACATGTTTCACGCGGACGCCTCGGCCGCGATCTTGCAGGATGGGGAAGTCGTGTTCGCAGTTGCCGAAGAGCGGCTGAATCGCGTGAAGCACTATGGCGGCTTTCCCGCGCTGGCTGTTAAAGCGTGCCTGGATGCAGTTGGCGCCCGAATCACAGAAGTCACGCATGTCGCTGTGGGCCAGGACAGCGACGCGAATCTGGCCAAAAAAGTTCAATACGCGCTGGCCAATCCGGCCAAAATTCTTAACTTTATTCACCTGCGCCGGCGTAAACACATAATGCGGGACGTCCGCGCATTGCTGGCTGAGTCGCTTGGCGTCGACACAAAGCAATTGCGCTTCCAGCAACATCACATCGAACATCACATCGCGCACATCGCCAGCGCTTACTATTGCTCGCCGTGGGATAAAGCTGCCGGCTTCAGCTATGACGGCTCCGGAGACTTTGTTTCGACCATGATGGCCCGCTGCGAAGGCAGCGGGATCGAAGTCCTCGAACGCGTATTTCTGCCGCATTCTCTGGGCAGCTTTTACACCATGATTTCGGAGTTCATCGGGTACAAAAAATATGGCGACGAAGGCAAAGTAATGGGCCTCGCGCCGTATGGCAAAGACGCATACTGCGAACCGGTGCGCGAAATAGTGGGCCTGAGGAATGGGGGATTTCAACTCGACCTCAGCTACTTCAAGCCTCTCGGCAGCAACCAGGGACTGCAAATATTGCCGGATGGCACGGTGCGGCAGGCGCGGCATTTTTCCGACCGCATGGTCAAGGTTTTTGGTGAACCGAATTTAACTCACACTGAGATCACGCGGCGCGACATGGATCTGGCATATGCCATGCAGCACCGCTTCGAGGAAGTTTTTTTCCATCTGCTCAACCAACTGCACCAGCGCGCGCCTGCGGAAAACCTGGTGATGGCCGGAGGTTGCGCGTTGAATAGTGTTGCCAACGGAAAGCTTTTTTGCCGGACTCCTTTTCAGCGCACCTGGATTCAGCCAGCGGCTGGTGACGAAGGGCTGGCTGTCGGTGCCGCGTTATACGCTTATCACTCGATCCTGAGACAACCGCGCCGCTACGTGATGAAGAACGCATATCTGGGTCCGGAGTTTTCAGATTCGCTCATCGAATCTGGGCTGAAAGCAGCGAACCTGCAGTACCGCAAACTGGATCGCAAGCCGTTATCGGCAACAATAGCGGAGCAGATCGCCGCCGGAAACGTTGTCGGATGGTTTCAGGGGCGTATGGAATGGGGCCCGCGCGCCCTGGGTAATCGGTCGATCGTAGCGCATCCCGGGCTGCCGAACATGAAAAATGTCCTCAACGCTCGCATCAAGCACCGGGAGTGGTTTCGTCCGTTCGCTCCATCGATTTTGGGGGAACGTCAAAACGAATATTTTGAACACGATCATCCATCCCCGTTCATGCTTCACGTTTATAAGATTCGTCCGGAAAAGCGGGAAGAGCTTTGTGCAGTCAATCATGTCGACAATACCGGACGTTTGCAGACCGTCAGTCGTGAGGAAAATCCCCTCTACTACGATTTGATTCAGGCCTTCGAGCGAAGGACGGGAATCCCCGTAGTACTTAACACCAGCTTCAATGAGAATGAGCCCATTGTTTGTGCTCCCCGGGAGGCTATCGAATGTTTCAGGCGCACCCGCATGGATGCGCTGGCAATTGGATCGTTTCTGGTTTTAGGGACCGAGAACCGATAATTCTTTAAGAACTCAAGAAAAATGGCCGCCCATCATCCCGTACAAATGCTGTCCTCGGACCGCGATGAATTAAGCCTCACCTGCGTCGCCGCGTTTTCTCGCCTGCGCGCTTTAGCCTGGCATGATGATGTTTTGTTCGCCGCCCGCGGTTACGAGTTGCTTAGCGGCCGTTTTGATTCCAAAATGAGCCGCCCGCAATCCATCGAATGGCAGCACACGGCGCGCTACCGGCCAGCGTGGTGGCGAA
>CATPBY010000486.1 GCA_955652845.1 uncultured Terriglobales bacterium
AAAGCGGATTTTGAATAGCGGAAGGGTACATCGGCGTCGATAGGAGCAGGAATGGCTGAGGAAAAGATGCAAAACACGGGCACAGCTACCGCGGACGCGCCCGGGGAAAACACGGTGCAGGTCACCTTCCTGCCCGAGGGCAAGACCGTGGAATTTGATCACGGCAAGTTGCCCTACAAGGATCACGGCAAAGAAGAATCGCTGCTGGATATCGCGCTGAATTACGGGGTCCGCCTCGACCATGCCTGCGGCGGCAACTGTGCCTGCACAACCTGTCACGTCTGGGTCAAAGAAGGCGCTGAAAATCTTTCAGAAATGGACGACGACGAGGCTGACCGGCTGGACATGGCCGCCGATTTACAGCTAAACTCCCGTCTCGGCTGTCAGGCGGTGATTACCAAGCCTGGCAAGGTGGTAGTCGAGATTCCCGCCTGGAACCGGAACTACGTGTCGGAAGAACATTAAAGGCAGTCGTTGGCCGGCAGCCGAAGACCAACGAAAGTTTCGCAAGGAGCGTGCATGCCAAAGGAATTGACTTGGGAGGATGCGGACGATATCGGAATTTTGCTTTCCGAGAAGCATCCTGAAACCGATCCCCTGGGAGTCCGTTTCACCGAGCTGCATCGTTATGTGACGGAACTTCCGGAATTCAAGGACGATCCCAAAAAATCCACCGAGGGCAAGCTGGAAGCCATCCAGATGGCATGGCACGCCGAGTTCCTCGACAGAACCCAGGGATAAGACACCACTTCAAGGTACTCGCCGCGCCCTTTTCTTCCTAATGCAGCGATCCCTAACCCAGGGCTGCGGGTATTGCCTCTTCTACACTGGCCTCGCGCAGAAACCTGGCGGCTTCTTCCGGCGGCGTTGGATTGATGTAGAAACCCGTTCCCCACTCAAAGCCGGCTGTCTTGGTCAGCTTGGGCATGAATTCGATGTGCCAGTGATAATGGTCGTTATTCGGGTCTTGCACCGGCGAGGTATGGACTACTAGGTTGTAAGGTGGATTGTCGAGAACCCGATCAGCTTTGGTGAGCAGCGTTTTCACCGCTCTGGCCAGATTTTCAAACATGTGCGAGGAGGAATTTTCAAACGCCGACTCATGCTGTTTGGGAAGAATCCAGGTTTCGAAGGGAAAGCGCGGGGCGTAAGGAGCCAGGGTAAGAAAGTCGGAGTTCTCCGCCACTACCCGGGTGCCCGATTCCGTCTCCTGCCTGATGATGTCGCAAAAAACGCAGCGCTCCTTGTAGATGTAATACTGCTTAGCACCCTCGATCTCTTCCGTTACGTAGATGGGAAGAATGGGGAGCGCGATGAGTTGCGAGTGAGCATGTTCGAGCGAAGCTCCAGCAGCTTCGCCGTGATTCTTAAAAATCAGGATATATTTGAAGCGCCGGTCCTTCTTAAGGTCGAGAATGCGGTCGCGGAAAGTCCACAAAACATCTTCAATGCGCTTGGGAGGCAGCGTCGCCAGGCTGGCATTATGGTCAGGGGTTTCAATGATGACTTCGTGCGCGCCGATTCCATTCATCCGGTCAAACATTCCCTCGGCCTGGCGATTCAGGTTTCCTTCAATACCGAGCGCGGGAAATTTATTGGGGACTACGCGCACCGTCCATCCAGGAGAATCTCTTTGGAGCGGAGGTCCGCCGTTCGGGTTGGGGCGATAGGCCTGAATCTCGGGAGGAGTTTTCGATTCATTGCCGTAACAGAAGGGACAAAAACCGCCTTTAATTTTGACCGCTTCGCGAGCGAAATCAGTGGGACGTTTCGCACGATCGGTCGAAATGATTACCCATCGCCCGACAATCGGGTCTTTTCTAAGCTCAGGCAAGCATTAAATCCTTTCACCAGGAAGATAACGAAATTATTTTACGCCAATGGGAGAACGTTCCGGAACAACTCGAACTGTGGCGGGCTGGAATATTGTTTATAGTACACGCTCAACACATCGAAGCGCCACTGGCACGAAGGCGGTAGATGCCTGAGATATTCGCGTGCCACAAAGACAAGTTGGTTACGCTTGCGGCGGTCAACCGCCGCTTCTGCTGGTTTTACGTCTCGCGTGGTGCGAGTCTTGACCTCGATAAAACACAGGACCTCACCATCCCATCCGATCAAGTCAATCTCCCCTTTACGGCGCGGTGAACGGAAGTTCCGGGCCACCATTACATAGCCGAGCCTCCTCAAATAGAAGTAAGCGTCCTCTTCGCCCCGGCGGCCGGTCTGCTGGTGAGAAGGGCTGGTGTCAGCCGGAAGGGTATTGCGCGCTATCCAATCGAGCGCGCGGATGGTGACATGAGTAAGACGCCCGGACATAAAGGAATGCGCCGTAGATGCTCTCAATTCTAGATGGCAGGGCGTGATACTGGATGTGACACACGTCACAACAGAGGGATCACCAGGAATAGAGTGATAACTTGACGGAGTGGACTTGGTTAATGCTTATCGTCGCGGCTGCGAAGCCAATCCAAAAACATTTGTTCCACCGGCTTGTCATAAGCCATTAAAACGTGCCGCACAGTATGGCCGCTGACAAAGTGGCACACTTCCTCGGCAAGATTTTTGGCGTGATCCCCGGCTCGTTCCAGCGACTGGGTCATGAAAATGACCTGCAGACTGGATTGCCGCTGCGCATTTTCCGGGTTCTCGATGTGACGAAGAAAGAGCAGATTGCGCAGGCGGTCCATCTCAGCGTCCGCACGGATAACATCAACAGCTTTCTTGACATCGCGGGTGGAAAAGGCTGTACCCGCATCGCCTAACATTTTTTCCAGCACCGAAGCCATATGCGTCAGGTCGCGGGTATCCTGGGGATCGAGACGCGGACCCGCTGCTTGCGCGCTGCTCCCAAAGCTGAGAAGAAGATCTCCGATGCGTTCGAGACTGATCATGAATTTCATGCAGGCCAGCAATTCGCGAGCCTCAGTTTCGCTGACCTGGTTGATGGCTAAAGTCACGCCCGCATCAATTTCCATATCCATTTCATCGAGCTGCTTCTCGCGCTCCCCCAGGGTGTGAAGCAGGGGCGAAGATCCGGTAGCAATGCCTTCGGCAGCGGTGGCAGCAGCTTCCTGAGCCACGCGGCAGGCTTCGATGGTTCGCTGTCGTAGGCGCGCGTAGGACGGCTCCGGTTGCGGGCTCTTGACGCTGGCCGTGCTCATGCGAGTATCCCTCCGTAGACTGATCGTCGGCCGCGCCCGCTAGGCGTTGGCTCTCATTTTCTGCGTTCAATCGGTCGAGTGCTCATTTGGACAGTAAACCAATAAATGAGGATAGGTTGATTTTTTACGAAATTGGTTAAAGTGCCATGAATTTTTGCGACTTGAAGCGCGAATCAGGCCGGTTGTTCGGTTGTTGACGCCAAAGGCAGGGTGAACAGAAAGGTCGAACCGTGATTCAATTCGCTCTCGGCACGGATGGTCCCGGAGTGCGCAAGCACAATGTGTTTCGCAATAGCCAGCCCCAGGCCGGTTCCACCGGACTCGCGGGAGCGGGCTTTATCCACGCGATAGAAGCGCTCGAACAGGCGAGGCAGATGTTCGAACGGGATGCCGGGTCCGAAGTCGCGGACGTAGAACTCAATCCCCCGGGGCGATGGCTGCGCGCCCAGCACAATGCGTCTCCCCGAAGCGGCGTATTTAAGAGAATTATCCACCAGATTGGAGAAGACCTGATGAATGGCCTCGGCATCCGCGCTGACCGTGGCTGCGCCCGCACTATCTTCCACCGTGAGCTCAATATTTTGCGTCCGGGCCACCTCGCGAAAGCTTTGCACTGCTTCCTGCAGCAGTTCCCCGGGCATGACCGGCTGCATGGCAAAACGCTGCTCGCCTGATTCCACGCGCGCCAGAGTGAGCAAATCCTCGGTCAGGCGAGACATTCGCGTGGCATTCTTCCGGATAATCTCGAGAAAGTCGCGAGAGTGGTTGTTTTCGGATGCGCCGTCGAGCAAAGTTTCGGTGTACCCCTGGATAGAGGTAAGCGGCGTTCGCAATTCATGGGACACGTTGGCGATGAAGTCGCGCCGCGTCTTTTCCACTCGTTCAGTTTCAGTAAGATCGCGCAGAACGGCCACGGCGCCCCCGCCGGGCATTGGAGCGGCAGTCACATCGAAGGTGCGACCGGGGAGAATAGAAGCTGCGCGGGCGGTGTACACCTTGCGCGATTCGCTGGCTCCGCGCACTGCCTGCAAGAAGTCGGGATCGCGCACCGTTTCAACCACCGGCGCGTTTAACCGGGTACGTTGTGGAACCAGCTTGTTCATTGGCTGGTTGGCCCATAGCACCAGGTCGTCAGCGCCGACGGCAATGACAGCATCCTGCATACTGTTCAGCATGGTTTCGAGTTGACGCCGGCTGGTGTCGAGCGCGGCAAAATTCTGTTCCAGTTGCCCGGCCGTCCTGTCGAGCGCTGCAGCCATCCGGCCAATTTCATCGGCTGAACTGTCCGAGATTCGTGCCGTCAGTTCTCCTGCAGCAATCCGGCTGGCAAAGTCGACGACGCGTCGTAGGCGCCGCACCGTTATTTGCGCCACAATGGCTGCCATAGCCAGCGACACTGCGAGGCCCGCCAGGGTTCCCCACATCAGACTGCGCCGTAGAGTTGCAGTCGCGACCTCGACATCGGAAAGGGGATAAGTCAGACGGACCGCACCTCCGGCCACCGGAGCGGCCACGCACTGAAAAGTCGCCGCAATGCGTGTGCTTTTTCGAGTACGGCTCGCCACCTCTCCTTTGAGGGCCGCTGCGAACTCAGGCTCATGGATTTGGTTTTCCATGGACCCGGCATCGACCTCGGAGTCAGCCAGGACTTTGCCTCGAGCATCAATGACCGTGGCCCGCGTTCCGGAGGCGTGACTTTCCTGAGATACCACATCGGCCAAAGCGTACGAATGATCGGTATTTATGCGATTGGCGACCATCGCCGTCTTTTGCCGAAGATTACGATCGATCTCCTGGCGGAGGGAATCTTCCCAGGCCGGGCGAATTAAGAGATCGAGAGTAATTGTGGTCGCTGCAATCCCCAACACAAATACAGCCAGCAGCCTGAAGAAGATCCGCTGCCTCACTTCGGAGCCTCGAAGCGGTACCCCGCCCCCCGCACCGTCTTCAGATAGCGGGGATTTTCCGGATCCGGTTCGATTTTTTCGCGGATGCGACGCACGTATACGTCCACCGATCGTGGAGTCACATAAGCGGTATCGCGCCAGACAGAATCGAGGAGTTGGTCGCGGGTGAAAACGCGGCCCAGGTGGCGGGCGAAATAATCGAGCAAACGGAACTCAGTAGCGGTGGTGGTCACGGTATTGCCACGCACAATCAGTGTCATCGCGCCCGGGTCAATCTCGATCTCCCCAACCTTCAGCGGAGCCTGCAACATCGGCCGCTCGAAACGGCGTAGCACCGCCTTCACTCGGGCTACCAACTCACGCGGGCTGAAAGGTTTGGGTATGTAATCGTCAGCGCCCAGCTCCAGCCCCAGAATACGATCCGCTTCGCCGCTTTTGGCGGTAAGAAAGATCACGGGAGTCGGCGCCAGCGACGGTATCTGCCGTATCTGGCGGCAGAGTTCCAGACCGTCCTTTCCGGGCACCATGATGTCGAGAATGAATAACGCCGGCCGTTGTCGTTCCGATTCGCTGATCACGGTCGCCCCGGTGGGAAACACTTTGAGCACGAATCCGGCCGCTTCCAGATGATGGCGCACCAGGCGGGAGATATCCGGATCGTCCTCGACCACAAAAATGCTCGGCTTCATGCAGACATTGTAGCGGGCCCCGTGGCAGAGCATCTAGGTTTTGGAGTTCACCCTGGCATTGCTGGAGCTTCGATTACCAGGGTTCCGTTTTTATCCACCTGGAAGCGCGCTCGAGGAGGTATGGCCGTGGTCGCGCTGTATTCGGTGATTACACCCGGGCCATTGTATTTTCTGCCGCTTTGCAGTTCGTTGCGGGAATAGATCTTTGTGGGAATTGCTTTGCCGTCGAAAAAGACCAGAGAGCCCCGAGACACAGTTGAGCCAGGCTTCGTTCGGCCTGGCCGGGCTCCCCTCCCCACATGCACTGTTTCAGATTTCATTGTGGCTCGCAGCCTTAGCGTGACCAGTTCCAACTCCCGGGCGGGATAGCTGTAGCCATAGCGGCGCAGGTGCTCGTGTTGGAAATTGCGGATCAGATCCTCCGTGAAGGGAATATTCAACTCGTACCCCTGGCCTCGATAGCGAACATCGACGCTGCGCCGGTGTCGGATCGTGCCTTTCCAACCTTCGTCGCGAAAATCCTGTTCCGCGTTACCGCGCAACAGTGTGAACTGCTTCTTCAGGCGATCCGACGGAAGCTTCTCCGAAGTCCCCCACAGCACGGTGCGGGAATAGTCTTTCACCACGTCGCTGACCAGAATGCCGTACGCGGAAAGCGCTCCCGGCAGAGCGGGCACGAGTACCCGCGGGATACTGAGTGCTCCGGCGAGATCGCAAGCGTGCAACCCGCCAGCGCCGCCGAACGCGACCAATACGAACTCCCGAGGATCGTATCCCCGTTCAATCGAAACTACGCGCAGAGCTTTCTCCATGGTCGCATTCACTATTCGAATTACCCCGGTGGCAAACTGATCGAGGGTGAGGCGGGAACGGTGCCGCTTCAGCCATTCAGAGACCATGCGCCGGGTACGTTCGATATCGAGTGTGAAATCTCCACCCAGAAAGCGGTTTGACCGCAGACGTCCCAGGATCAGGTTGGCATCGGTGACCGTAGGCTCGCTGCCTCGACCGTAACAGATCGGTCCGGGATCAGCGCCGGCCGACTCGGGGCCGACGCGCATGGCCCCGCCGGCGTCAAAGCGGGCGATGGAACCGCCGCCAGCGCCCACAGTGTGAATGTCAAGCATAGGCACGCCGACTGGCAGACCAGTGACTTCAGCCTGACTTCCTGTGCGAACCTCGCGGTCGACCAGGGCGACATCGGTGGAAGTTCCGCCCATATCAAACGAGATGATTTGTCCAAATCCGCTGCGGCGCGCCATGGCGGCAGCGCCCACCACGCCTCCAGCAGGTCCGGACAGCAGAGTACGTACCGGTTCACGGACTGCTGAAATCAGAGGGGCATTTCCGCCGCTGGACTGCATGACAAAAACCTTCGCATTTGTTTCAGAAACGCCCCCACGGTCACTGTGAAAAGGCATCGCTTCAGCCATGCCGGCCGACGCCTCACCTTTCCGGGCCTGTAGCCCCTGAGGAAACGTAATCGCATTTCGCGCACGAGTGTCCAGGTTCTCCAGATAACGCTGCATAACAGGTTGCAAGTAAGCGTTCACGACCACGGTGCTGGTACGCTCGAATTCACGGAATTCGGGCAGGATCTGATGAGAGATCGAAAGCGGGATTCCCAAAGACTTGAACGTATCTGCGGCTGCGAGTTCATTGTCAGGATTAGCAAATGAAAAGAGGAACGAGATGGCAACCGCCTGTGGATGCTTCTTTCGCACTGCCTCCAGGATTGCCTGGAGATCTTCCGGCGCAGGCGACTTTAGAATTTCACCATCGCTGGCGGTGCGCTCGTCCAAACCAAAGCGAAAATCCCGAGGCAACAGCGGCTCGACGCGATCAAAGAAGAAATCGTAGAGCTTGGGGCGAGCCTGGCGGCCAATCTCAATAACATCCTCAAATCCAGCAGTCGTCACCAACGCGACCCGCGCGCCTTTGCGCTGCAGCAATGTATTGGTTCCGACAGTCGTGCCATGCAGAAGGGTCAATGAACCGCTGACGCCGATTTTTTCCAGCGCCTCCACAATCGCCAGGGATGGATCGGCGGGCGTCGAAAAGACCTTCAGCATCCGAATCTGGCCGCCTTCCACCCAAACACAATCGGTAAACGTGCCCCCGGTGTCAACGGCGATGCGGGTGTATTGAGTTCGGGGGCGGCGCGGCATAAGTCTGAAGTGGAGGGTTGGGTACCATTTGCTCCCAGGCTTGCACCGGAGATCGAAGGACGACGCGCCTTTCTTTGATGTGCAACGGTCCCGGGCGTGGATTTACGCTTATCCCGCTCTGGAAGCTCTCGTCAGCAGCGAGGCTTCAGCCGGCAAAAAACAGCGGTGGGTCCTGCAGCACGCCTGTAACAGTGCGTGCCATCCAGAAATAATTCGAAACTATCCCTTGG
>CATPBY010000487.1 GCA_955652845.1 uncultured Terriglobales bacterium
CTGATCCGCGGCGGTCGCGTGAAAGACCTTCCCGGCGTCCGCTACCACGTGGTTCGCGGCACACTGGACGCCGTAGGCGTGGCTGGCCGCAAACAAAGTCGTTCGAAGTACGGCGCCAAAAGACCGAAAGCTTAGCTCGGCGTCGATGATTTAGTTATTCGGTCGTTACTCGTTGTCGTTAGTCGTCGTTTAAAAAAAGCATAATCCCGGCGTCTCGCCGGACAAAGCTCAAGCTAAGAGCTGAGATAGAAGCCAGGAGCTGGAAGCAGCAATGCCTCGAAAAGGACATATCGCCAAGCGAACGGTCGAAGCCGATCCGGTGTACGGCTCCGATCTGGTGACGAAATTCGTTAATTCCATGATGTGGCAGGGCAAGAAGAGCACTGCGGAAGGCATCTTTTATGAGGCTTTGACCCGCATGCAGGAGAAGGGCGGCGATGAGGCCCTGAAGCTCTTCAAGAAAGCAGTCGAAAACGCCAAGCCGCTGCTCGAAGTGAAGACCCGCCGCGTGGGCGGAGCCAATTACCAGGTGCCGGTCGAAGTGAACGCCGACCGCCGCACCTCGCTGGCCATTCGCTGGCTGATTACTTACGCTCGCGGACGCGGCGAAAAAGGCATGATTGACAAACTGAGCAACGAATTGCTGGATGCCGCGAACGGTCGCGGCGCCGCCATCAAGAAAAAGGAAGACCTCCATCGCATGGCCGAGGCCAATAAGGCCTTCGCCCACTATCGCTGGTAAGAGATAAAGAAGACAGATAAAGAAGGGTAAAGATTTTGACCGGTTCCGTCGTCAACGAGCGCGAGTCGCAAAGGGAAGAGAGAAAGAAATCTGTGTCCCGACAGGTCCCATTAGAGCGGTGCAGGAATATCGGCATCATGGCCCACATCGATGCCGGCAAGACCACCACCACCGAGCGCATCCTTTTCTATACCGGAAAGACGCACCGCATCGGGGAGGTCCACGAAGGCACAGCCACCATGGACTGGATGGAGCAGGAGCAGGAGCGCGGCATCACCATCACTTCCGCCGCCACCACCTGTACCTGGCGAGACGTTCGCATCAATATTATTGACACACCCGGCCATGTGGATTTCACCGCCGAAGTGGAGCGGTCTTTACGTGTTCTGGACGGCGCGGTGGCGGTATTTGACGCCGTTCACGGGGTGCAGCCGCAGTCGGAAAAAGTCTGGCGTCAGGCCGATAAATACGGCGTCCCGCGCATCTGTTTCATCAACAAGATTGACAAGATGGGCGCCGATTTTGAGCACGCCACCGATACGATCCGCAAACGCCTCAACGCCAAGCCTGTCGCGATTCAGATTCCCATCGGCCAGGAAGACAAGTTCCGAGGGGTAGTCGACCTCATCGAAATGAAGTCGATCATCTGGCAGGATGACACCATCGGCGCCGAGTACATTACCGGCCCGATTCCTCCCGAACTGCAGAAAAAAGCGGAAGCCTTTCATGCTCAGTTAGTCGAAACCGTCGCCGAGAACGACGATGAAATGCTGCACAAGTTCCTTGAAGGCGAGACCATTTCCGCCGAGGAGTTACGCGCGTCTCTGCGCAAGTCCACCATTACCTTGAAAGTATTCCCGGTGGTGGTCGGCACCGCTTTCAAGAATAAAGGAATCCAGCCGCTGCTCGACGCTGTGGTGGATTATCTGCCCTCTCCCATTGATGCCGGCGCCGTGAACGGCACCAACCCCGATAACGGCGAAACCATTACCCGCAAGCCCGCCGACAACGAACCTTTTTCGGCGCTCGCCTTCAAAATCATGGCTGACCCGTTCGTCGGCCAGTTGACCTTCATCCGCGTTTATTCCGGACAGGTTAAATCGGGCGACTCGGTGCTTAACGCCGGCCGCGGACGGACCGAACGCATTGGCCGTCTGCTCAAGATGCACGCCAACAAGCGCGAAGACATCAGCGAAATTCTAGCTGGCGACATTTGCGCCGCGGTGGGCTTGAAGAACGTTTCAACCGGCGACACCATCTGCGACGAAAAACATCCCATCGCGCTGGAATCGATTACCTTCGCGGTCCCCGTAATCTCCGTCGCGGTCGAACCCAAAACAAAAGCTGACCAGGAAAAAATGGGCATGGCGCTGGCCCGCCTCGCCCAGGAAGACCCGACATTCAAAGTCCACACCGATCCCGACAGCGGACAGACCATCATCAGCGGCATGGGCGAGCTGCACCTTGAAATCATCATAGACCGCATGATGCGGGAATACAAAGTCGAGGCCAATGTGGGCAAGCCGCAGGTGGCCTACCGCGAAACCATCCGCAAAAAGTCGGAAGCCGAAGGCAAGTACATTCGCCAGACCGGCGGCCGCGGTCAGTACGGCCACGCCAAGATTCGTCTCGAGCCGCAGGAGCCCGGCAAGGGATACGAGTTCGTCAACGACATTGTAGGCGGCTCGGTTCCGAAAGAATTTATTAAACCGATCGATCAGGGAATTAAGGAAGCCATGGAAGGCGGTATCCTAGCGGGTTACGAGATGGTGGATGTGAAAGCCATTCTCTACGATGGC
>CATPBY010000488.1 GCA_955652845.1 uncultured Terriglobales bacterium
AGCACCGCGCCTTCCCAGGTTGCTTTTGGCATGATTGCTTGGTTAGATTGCTGAAGCGGGTGGCGGTCGCAAATTTTGATGAGATCGGCAGATTTCAACGGTCATTCGATGGTCGCTCAGTTGCAGCGGGTGCTGGTGTGTTCGCCTTTGTCAGCGGGATGGGCCGACGCTTCAATATCCGAGCACTGGCGCAGACTGGGCTTTCTGCACGCCCCCAACTTCGATGCCGCGCAGGCGCAGCATGATGAATTGTGCCGCCAACTTCAATCGGCAGGCGCCGAAGTAGTGCATCTGCCCGCGTCGTCTCTTTTGTCGCTGGATGCCGTCTACACGCACGATCCATCATTTGCCACCGATGATGGCCTGATTGTGATGAACCCGGGCAAGCCCACTCGCGTAGCCGAAGCCGCACAACATCGCGACCTATGTTGCAATCTCGGAGTTCCGATAGTGGTCGAAATTAAGCCTCCCGGCCTCACCGAAGCTGGGGACATGGTGTGGCTCGATCCGAAAACATTGCTCATCGGTCTTGGCTACCGCACCAATGCCGAGGGAATCAGGCAGATGCGCGCATTTCTGGCTCCCAAGGGCGTGGAAGTTATCTCGGCCCCGCTGCCTTATGGACCCGGACCGTCGGCTTGCCTGCACCTTATGTCGCTGATCAGTCTGCTGGATGAAGAAACCGCCGTCGTCGATTTGCCGTGGCTGGCGGTCGAAACAGTGGAGCTGTTACGGTCCCGCGGATATAGTTTTATTGAAATCGATTATGCGGAGCGCGCTACGTTGGCCTGCAATGTTCTATCTTTAGGGAAGAAGCGATTGCTCGCCTTGAAGGAGAATCAGAAGACCAATCAGAAACTCAGTGACGCAGGATTCGAAGTGCGGACCTTCTCCGGCTCCGAACTTTGCGTCAACGGCAGCGGTGGGCCCACCTGCCTGACGCGCCCCTTGCTGCGACTCTGAAGCTGCTCGCGGAATGCACCTTCCACTCCCTGCAGGCCGAAGATTACTGGTAACGCTTCGTAATCTACGGTGTTTGAAGTACAGGGTTTGCTGTAAGCGCAATTTGCATGGTAGTGCATTTCCTGCCGAAGTAAGTCTGGTTCCTTCACTGCGCTGGCCACGCCGCGATATACACATAGGAGATTTCTGCTGCATGCAACCGTGGCTACTGATTTGCACAACTAAGTAGGGGCTCAAACGTAGGGAGATCGCAGCTCTCGAATTTGGGTCCGAGTATTGGAGGGATTGTGAAAAAGCATAGTTCGTGGCTGGCTCTTGTGGTTTTTTGCACGGCGGCGATTTTTGCAGCTGCGCTGGGGTTAACCATCCTGCTGGCGGGTGGGACCATCGCATTCGCCGTGGGCGGGGCCTCGAACGAGCGGTCCTCGGCGGTTTCTGGCGGCGTATCAGCAGGTAACGATGGCAGTTCAGACGCCGCAAAGACCTACGCTGGCATTATCACGGACTCTCATTGCGGAGCTCGTCACGCGATCGATTCCGGGAAGACAGCCAATCAATGCGCCATGATGTGCGTGCGCGCCGGCTCCAGGTATGCGCTGGTGGATGGTGATATGCACTACTTCCTTGCCGGCAGCGAGGATACTCTAGATAGATTAGCGGGCGAGAGAGCGACAATCGCAGGCGCTCTGGATGGAGATACCATCCACGTGATTTCCGTTTCCACCCAATAATACGACCATTCTTACTCGATCGGCCTCTCCACCATCATGGGCTGAGGCTTTTTGGGGTCAGCACTCGGCGCCGCCGGAACCGCAGGTACACTGGCAATGTTCACCGCCGTTCGCGGCTCGGCTCGAACCCCGGCGCGCTCGTCCCATTTTCCGAAGATCATTTTCCCGGCGGTAGTTTGCAGGACGGAAGTTACGGAGATGTCGATAGTCTTGCCAATCATCTTGCGCGCGTTATCCACGACCACCATGGTGCCATCGTCGAGATAAGCCACTCCCTGGTTATATTCCTTCCCTTCTTTGAGGATAAAGACCCGCATGGTCTCTCCCGGAAGAACGATGGGCTTCAGCGAGTTGGCCAGCTCATTTATGTTCAGGACTTCCACACCCTGCAACTGCGCGACTTTGTTCAGGTTGAAGTCATTGGTGATGATCTTGCCTTCATACAGTTTGGCCAGTTCAATCAATTTCAAATCGACTTCGCGGACCGAGGGGAAGTCATCTTCCACAATCTGAATTTGCAGGGAAGCCACCTTTTGCAATCGCTGAAGGATGTCGAGACCGCGGCGCCCGCGGTTGCGTTTCAGCGAATCGGCCGAGTCGGCCACCAGTTGCAACTCGCGCAAAACAAACTGTGGAGTGACGATAACGCCGTCAAGAAATCCGGTCTCCGCAATATCGGCAATGCGGCCGTCGATGATGACGCTGGTATCAAGAATTTTGTAGCTCTTTCTCGACTGCTTCTCGCCCCCGAAGACGCCGCCCAGAGCCGCCAGATTGAGCAAGTCGCCCTTATTTGCGCCTACGATCAATCCGACATAAGCCATTAACAGCATGACTATGATCTGCAGAAAACTCTGAGTGTGGCCGGGAGGAATGCTGTTGCGAATGACCAGCGCAAACAGGTAAGCGCCGAAGATACCAAGCACACTGCCGATCGCAGCCCCAATTAAGCGGGTGAGACTGACGGCGCGCAGCTTCCATTCAAATAGTACGATCGCCAGGCCGATACAAACGCCAATGCCGGCGTCGAATTTCGCCGGAAGACCAAAGGGACTAATAAGATAACAAGTTACCGCAACAATAATGACGAACAACAGCCGAACCACGAATAAGTCCACTAAGTGGCCTCCCCTGGACCTGGTTGGCGCTCCGCCGCGAATCCAGATCCCGCACTGGCTCTACGTCTTGTCAATTAAACAGCGCCAGTGTTCTTTTAAGCGGAGCCTATGAATTAACAATGAAACATTGCTCCGGGCCCGAAAAATCCGGGCTGGCTGACTGCAATATGACACGAAGTATATACCCGCGCGAAGCTCTTTGGGATCGCCACAAGCTTCGAATCGGTTACCACCGGTATCGTGGATTGTGAGGCTGGTACACTTCTTCGAATGAAGGCTCTCGTCATCCGCCGCTTGGGCGGCCCGGACGTGCTCGAAGTAACTCAGGCCGCTGATCCCGTCCTCTCGTCCGGAGAGGAAATGGTGCGAGTGGAAGCGGGGGGAATTAACTTTGCCGATATTATGACCGCGCAAGGCGGCTATCCCGGAGCACCGAAACCGCCGTTGATTGCCGGACGTGAATTCTGCGGCACGCGCGAGCGTGATGGAGAGCGGGTTATGGGATACGCGCAATGGGCAGCCTTCGCCGAACGGATTGCTGCTCGAGCCGATTTGCTGTGGCCGGTTCCTGCAAGCTGGAGCGCGGAACAGGGGGCCGCTTTCCCGGTCAACTACTTCACCGCATACTTCGCTTACTGGAAGGCGGGCCTGCTCGAGAAATCAAAAGGCGCCGTGCCCCGCGTTCTTATCCATGCGGTTGCTGGAGGAGTGGGAACCGCAGCAGTTCAAATCGGCAAATTGTTGGGAATAGAAATGTATGGAACTTCTTCATCCGAAGAAAAACTGGCGCGAGTTAAACAATTGGGCTTGCACCACGGCATTAACTACAAGCAGATCGATTATGAGCAGGCGATAAGCGAAATGACCAGCGGCGAGGGCGTGGATGCGGTGTTCGAGATGCTGGGCGGCGAGCACACCGCAAAAAGCCTTCGCTGCCTGCGCGATTTCGGACGCGTGATTGTGTACGGAACTGCGACCGGTCAGCGCGCAGAAATCGATGCCCGTGCTTTGTATGCTAAAGGCGCCAGCGTGCATGGATTGTGGCTGACATATTTATCTGCGAAGCGCGACCTGATGGATGCGGCCTGGCAACAGCTTTCGGCATGGATCGTCGAAGGACATCTGCATCCTGTCGTCGGAAATGTCTTCCCGCTGGAACGCGCCGCAGAAGCCTACCGGCTGTTGCTTGAGCGCAAGAACTTCGGAAAAGTTGTGCTCAAGATAACCTGACTTCCACGGCCAGGACGCCAATTCAGAGAAACCTTCCGCTGGAAACAACCAGGCGCACTCTATGGGGATGCCGGGGGTTGATGCCCATACATTTAGAATGTCACTTCTGCCATGTATATATTTTACAGCGCGCTGCTGGCAACCGCTCTGCTGGTCAGTCTTCCCTATTGGCTTTTGCAGATGCTGCGTCACGGCAAGTACAACGAGGGCATAGCTCAACGGCTGGGCAAAGCGCCATTCGCAATACCCTCAACTGTTCGAACGATTTGGGTCCATGCCGTCTCCGTTGGCGAGGTGCTGGCAGTGAGTGGGTTGATCGAGGAATTGCGGCGCCGGTTTCCTGAACATCGTGTCGTGATTTCAACCACGACGTCCACCGGCCAGAAACTTGCCCGTCAAAGTTTTGGCGAACATAGTGTTTTTTATTTTCCGCTGGATTTCGCTTTTGCGGTACGCCCCTACCTGCGCAGGCTGCACCCCGACCTGATCGTAATTGCTGAAACCGAGTTCTGGCCGAATTTCCTGCGTCTGGCGCACGCCAGCGGAGCACGAATTGCTGTGGTGAACGCCCGGATTTCCGACCGCTCCTGGCCGGGATACCGCCGCTTCGGATTTTTGCTGTCGCGAGTTCTTCCGCACATCGATCGCTTCCTGGCTCAGAGCGACGAAGATGCCCGTCGGCTTCAGGATATCGGCGTTTCCCCGGACCGCATCGAAGTCAAAGGGAATCTGAAATTCGACATACCTGCACCTGCTCCGCCGCCGATTGTCGGCAGCCTGAGGAACGCATTCCAACAGGCGGGCGCCGGACCGATTCTGGTGTGCGGCAGCACCATGGAAGATGAAGAACCGCTGTTAGTGCGGGCTTTTGAGAACGTGTTGGCCAGTTATCCTCGCGCCATGATGATTCTTGCGCCCCGGCGCCCGGAGCGCTTTACTGAAGTTGCGAAGCTGCTGGAACACCTGGGGATCCGCTACTGGCGTCGTTCTCTGTGGAACGGGGACCTGGTTTCGGGCGGAGTATTCCTGATTGATACCATCGGCGAGCTCGCCTCGATTTACAGCCTGGGAGATGTTGCCTTCGTTGGAGGAAGTCTGGTCCCTCGTGGAGGCCATAACATTATCGAACCGGCCCGCTATGGAGTGCCGATCATTGTCGGGAATCACACCGAGAATTTCCGCGATATTGTGGGACTGTTTCAGAGCCGGGACGCGGTGCGTGTGGTTGGACCGGCTGAGTTTCCTCTGGTGCTGATGGAACTCTTATCCAATGAAGTGGAGCGCAGGGCGCTAGGCTGCCGAGGCGCCGAGACATTGCGATCGCAAATGGGCGCTACACAGGAGACCTTGCGGATCCTCGAACAATTGTTGCAGCCGTCATCAGAGCATGTCGCCGTGCGGGCAAGAGAATAGGGATGAATCCGCTGGCTTCGATCTTCGGCACGGCGGTTCGAGGCCGCAATGCGCTGTATGACCGTGGCATGTTCCGCGCTCGAGCACTGAATGGCCCTGTAATCAGCGTCGGCAACCTCTCGGTCGGCGGC
>CATPBY010000489.1 GCA_955652845.1 uncultured Terriglobales bacterium
CTTTCCCTCCGGCGTGCTGAAGTAAACTCCCTCCTGCAACGTCTCAAACAGCTCAGTAAAACGCCGCTCCTTCTCGCGTTCCTCCGTAACATCCCGGGCGAGCGTGCTGACACCCACCACGTCGTTGCCTTTCATGATGGCATTCAACACGCAATCGAAGTACAGCACCCGCGTACTTTTCTTAAAGCGTACCCGCACCACTCCTGACCAGCGTCGGCGATCGAGGAAGCGGGCCAGGCCAGGTTCAATATCGCAGCGCTGCGGTTCTTCCAGAAATTCGTCCAGTTTATGTCCGACAATTTCCTGATACGAAATTCCCAGCTGTTGGGTCAACCGGCGGTTGACGGTTCGCACCGTTCCATCCAGGGAGATGGCGAAGGCCACATCATCGAAAGCGTCGATCAGTTCCTTGAAACTCCGTTGCGAACGGGCAATCACCTGGCTCAGTTGGTCGAGTTGGTCATCTGAGGGTGCGACCCCGCTACGCTCCTGCAAATCATGCAGCAGATGCTTCAATTCGGAAACTTCGCGGCGGCGTCCGTACACGTACGCCGCGAACAGAACTGCCAGCACCACCAACCCTATGGAAACTACGCCCAGGTGGTAAGGCAGATTTTCCAGCCGTTCCCAGGAGAGTGCGGCAAAGCCGGTGGCCAGCAGGACAAGAAATCCCAGCGCCAGCCGCCAGAGCCGGGAGTCTTCCTTCTCCAGATGTCCCGGCGTGCGGTTGGGCCGCCGCGGCTTCATTTCGTCATCAGTCATAACAGCGTCCAGCTCGACTTAGAGACTTATTTGAACGTGCGTGTAGCCGAATCCTAAAACAGCGTGGCAGATACAAACAATCAAAACCATGTTGGGCAACTTGGTTCGTAAAATCGGATTGTAGAAAAGAGACGTGCCGTCCTCGCCGTCACCTGACGTTGTGACGGCCGTCACAACCTGCTGGCAATGTTGAGCGTAAGCTGATTAATTACGCGAATTATCAGCCGTTGTCCTGATTACGCTGAGTGCGAAACCCATCTGTCGACTTGAAGCTTAAGACGCATGCTTTACAAAACACTGAGTGCCGCGGTGTATGGAGTGGATGCCAGCATCATCGAGGTCGAAGTGGACGTTTCCGGAATCAAGACTCCGGAAGACCATTTCCACACCGTTGGCCTTCCGGACGCCGCCGTGCGCGAAAGCCGCGACCGGGTGCGCGCCGCGCTGAAGAATTGCGGCTATGATATCCCGCCTACACAGATCACCATCAACCTGGCGCCCGCTGACATCCGCAAAGAAGGCTCAGGGTTCGATCTGCCCATGGCTCTGGGGATCCTGGGGGCCTACGGCGGCCTCAACAAAAAAGAGGTGCCAGACTGTCTCTTTGTTGGCGAGCTGTCGTTGGATGGCGGGGTGCGCGGCGTCCGTGGCGCGTTACCGATAGCCATCGAAGCCCGCGGAAGAAAGATCCCACGCCTGGTAGTTCCCGAACTGAACGCCCGTGAAGCCGCTATGGTCGGCGGAGTCGAAGTTTACCCCGTCAAGTCGCTCCTCGATGTCATTCGCTTCGTGAATACGGGCAACGGAGTGCTCCCGCTCAAGGTGGACAGCGACACGCTTCTGAGTGAGGCCCAGCACTTTGTGGTCGACTTCAAAGACGTTCGAGGACAGCAATCTGCCAAACGCGCGCTGGAAGTAGCCTGCGCCGGCGGACACAACATCCTTATGATCGGTCCTCCGGGTTCGGGCAAGACCATGCTGGCCAAGCGCATGCCCACGATCCTGCCGCCATTTACCTTTGAAGAAGCGCTGGAAACCACGAAAATCCACAGCGTCGCAGGCGTCCTCGATCCCGGCGCCGGCCTGGTGGGCGTCCGCCCTTTCCGCTCGCCCCACCACACGATTTCCGATGCCGGCCTGATCGGAGGGGGAGCCGTGCCTCGTCCGGGCGAGGTTTCGCTGGCGCATAACGGCGTGCTATTTCTGGACGAATTGCCCGAGTTTCCCCGCAATGTGCTGGAAGTCATGCGGCAACCCCTGGAAGATGGGACAGTTTGCATCGCTCGCGCTTCCATGTCGCTGACCTTCCCCGCCCGTTTCATGCTGGCCGCGGCCATGAACCCCTGTCCCTGCGGCTATTTCAACGACCGCTCGCGGGAGTGTCACTGCACCTCCCCGATGATTCAGCGCTACATGTCCAAGATATCGGGGCCGCTGCTGGATCGCATCGATATCCATATCGACGTGCCCGCGGTGAATTACAAAGAGATGCGCTCGAGCGCGGAGCCAGAAGGCTCCACCAGGATTCGCGAACGCGTCATGCGTGCCCGCGACGTCCAACTACAACGGTTTTCTTCCTGCTCACGCGACAAACTTTATTGCAATGCACAAATGGGTCCTCGCCACATCCGTTCTTTCTGTGAGCTATCGCCAGACTGTGAGCGTCTGCTGGAGCGGGCCATGGCCCAGCAGGGCCTGACCGCCCGCGCCCACGACCGCATTCTGAAAGTTGCCCGTACCATTGCCGATTTAGAGGGATCCGTAGCGCTTCAGCCCAAACACATAGCGGAAGCCATCCAGTACCGCACGCTGGATCGCACCTTCTGGGCGTGACAAAAAGGCTCCGTGAATGCAGGCGCAGGCGTCCTCGCCCGGGCTTGCCTTCCAACTGCACGATCGAGCACGCCCTCTCCTACTACGTTGCGGCGGTTTGAAGGAGCCGAACTAAATACTTGACCTCCCGGCCCTTTCCGGATAGTGTAGGCAGTTCCGCGGGCCATTTTGGTGGGTATCCGTCCGACGCAATTCCGCTGTCAACCGGGCTAGAATCCAGAAACTGAGAAACTTTCGGACCCGGCGGTGCATCTATACGAGTAACCAGAGCTTTCCCGTACAACCCATCTGAATTGAGTTACTTACGTCCTCTGGCCGGGAGCAGTTTGCCGGGAATGATGCAATGTGGGCAATTTGCCCGGGTTTAGGAGAAAGACCAATGAAGCGTTCTGACCGCGTTTTTGATGCTTTACATACTTTACGAAACCGTTATATGCTCTGTCAGCTTGCGTCCAAGGCTACCCGAAAGTTTCACAAGCCCAACACCAGAATCCAGGAGACCATGAACGAGGTCCTGGAGCGGATTGCAAGTTCGGAGCGGCAATCGGTTCTTGCCGAGCCGGAGAATTTTGCTGAGGCACAACGGCGGGCTGCTTAACC
>CATPBY010000490.1 GCA_955652845.1 uncultured Terriglobales bacterium
GAACTGATGTCGGGTAACAAGAGATATGTGGCGGGTAAGCCCGAATCGCGGAATCTGGTCCGGCTGCGGCAGGGTCTCGCTAAATCGCAGCATCCAAATACGATTGTTCTCAGTTGTTCCGATAGTCGAGTTCCGCCCGAGGCTTTGTTCGATCAGAGTCTGGGAGATTTATTTGTGGTGCGTTCGGCGGGCAATATCGCCGATGCGATCGGCCTCGGCAGCATGGAATACGCCGTCGAACACCTGGGCAGCAGCGTGCTCGTGGTCATGGGACACACCAGCTGCGGCGCGGTAAAGGCTGCGTGCTCTGCAGAAAAGATGCCTACGCCAAACCTGCAGGCCATTGTTGACCAGATCAATCCCGCAGTAATTCTCGCCAAGCAACATGCGCAGGGCGACGAACTGGTTGAGGCTGCGGTGAGAGAAAATGTTCGACAGAGCGCTAAAGACATTCTCGAGCGCAGTACCGTGCTCAAGCACGCGACCGACGAAGGCAAGCTCACCGTCATCGGGGCGGTATACAACCTGGAAAACGGCGAGGTGACTCGTCTTGATAAGGTTGCTGCTGCCAACCAACCGTAGCCATACTGCTGCAACCTTTCCAGCAACTAGCGGCTCATAGCTGTCCCTGCTACCATCGCCCGAGATGGCACGGCGGCATACCCAAAGAATCAAACACAAATCAAAGAAAGCGGTCCGCAAAGCCGTTCCCATGGACCCTCGTCCGCCTGGCGATCTGGTCATCATCACCGGAATGAGCGGATCGGGAAAAGCTTCGGTGCTCAAAGCCTTCGAGGATCTTGGCTACTACTGCGTCGACAACCTTCCTGTAGGCCTGATTCCACGTTTTGCCGAACTGGTAGGGCAGTCTTCTGAAATCGATCGTACCGCGCTGGTGGTGGATGTGCGCGAGGGCTCGCAACTGGAGGAGTTGCCGGCCATTGTGAAGTCGGTAAAGCGCATGTTGCCCACCAGGATGATCTTTCTGGAGGCGGACGAGTCAGTCATACTGCGGCGCTATAGCGAGACTCGCCGCCCGCATCCGCTGGGCACTGACGCACCGGTGAAGTCGGCCCTTGCCGCCGAGCGCCAGCACTTGCGTCCTATACGCGCCATTGCGGACCTGGTGATCGATACTTCCAAATTCAATGTTCATGAATTGCGTTCTTACATCACGGAACGAATCCGGAAGCAGAAATCAGGCAAAAACATTCTGGTTTCCTGCGTGAGTTTCGGCTTCAAACATGGAGTGCCCGAGGATGCGGACCTGGTGTTTGACGTACGCTTCCTGCCCAATCCTCACTTTGTGCCGGAGTTCCGGCCGCTCACCGGACGCGATCCCAAAGTGGCGAAGTATATCCGGTCATTTCCCCAGACCAGGGAGTTCATCCGGAGGATTTCGGAACTGCTGGTGTATCTTTTGCCGCACTATATCCGCGAGGGTAAGAGCTATCTGACCATTTCTTTCGGTTGCACCGGGGGCCAGCACCGTTCCGTGATGATCGCCGAGGATGTCAGCAAAGGTTTGCGCAAGGCCGGCTACCGGGTGAAGGTGGTGCATCGCGACAGCCCGAAGTAAAAAGACGGACCTCAGGCCTGGTACGTCTGGCCTGACTTATTCCTTGTGGGCTCTAGGATGACATCTCCGAAGTCCGAGGTCCGAAGTCCGAGGTCCCGACGCCGGAGGTAGCATCTACAGTAGAATAGAGAAATTGCCGAGTATGCTGACTCCTTCCGTAGCGGGCCGTGGACTGCGCATCGAGAGCCTTCAATGCGGCAACTGACCCGCCTCCTTCGCTATGTACTCCCCTTCCTTTTGCAGTTGGTGCCGGGAGTGGTTTTGTTGGCTGCGGTCGGGTTGCTGGAGGCCTTCCGGTTCCTGCTGGTTGGGCCCATTTTCGACCGCGTGCTTAACCCCTCGACGGGCTCCGCGAACATCCGTCTGTTCACGGTTCCGGGCACGGACCACGTTATTTACCTGCAGAGATTTGTTCCCACGCACTTCCATAATGCCTGGACGGTCGTGGCATATGCGCTGGTGGCGTCCACCGTTCTGAAAGGTATTTTCGATTATGCGGGAACATACCTGGTGAACCATGCCGGGTTTGGCATGATCACCGACCTGCGGAACGATCTATACGACTCCGTTCTGCGGCGTTCGGCGGCATTCTTCCAAAAGCACACGACGGGGACGCTGATTTCAACCATCGTGAATGACGTTGAACGCGTGCAATACGCCATGTCGAGCGTCCTGGCAGAATTTCTGCAGCAGTTCTTTACCTTTATTTTCATGGCAGTAGCGGTAGTCGTGCTGGGCCGGAAACTGGCCTGGGTGCTGGTGCTGTTTATCCCGTTCATCCTCTATTCCGCGGGCAAGATCGGCCGGCGAGTGCGGCACACCACGCGCCGCGGCCAGGACAAACTCGCTGATATCCAGAATATTCTCCAGGAAACCATCACCGGCAACCGCATCGTGAAGGCGTTCAGCATGGAGAACTGGGAAAACGCCAGGTTCCGCAAGGCTGGGAAGCGGCTGTTTCGCGCCAATCTGCGAGCTGTGGCGGCAGCTGCGATCAGTTCCCCGCTGATGGATATCTTCGGCGCAATCGGCGTCGCTTTGCTTTTACTTCTGGGTCGCGACAAGATTGCTCACAGTGAGTTCACTCCGGGAACCTTTGCCGCATTCATCATCGCTGTCTTCAAGCTGTACGATCCCGTAAGAAAATTTACCCAGTTCAACAACAACTTCCAGCAGGCGCTGGGCGCATCCTCCAACCTGTTCGAATTTATGAACGCGGAGGATGAAATCCGCGAGAAGCCTGGCGCCAGGGCGCTGACGCCATTTTCCCGCAGCGTTCGCTTCGAAGATGTCTGCTTCTCCTACGATGGCAACGGCGACGCCTCGCGGGAAATCCTGCGTGACATCAATCTGGAAGTAACCGCCGGAGAGGTGCTGGCCGTAGTCGGTTCAAGCGGCGCCGGCAAGAGCACCCTGGTGCACTTGATCCCGCGGTTCTTTGACGTCACATCGGGGCGAATCGTGATTGACGGGCGTGACGTGCGAGATACTACCCTGGCTTCGTTGCGATCACAAATCGGCGTGGTTACTCAGGAGACGGTGCTCTTTAACGACAGCCTGCGCAACAACATCGCCTACGGACAGCCCGGGGTTTCGCAGAAACAGGTCGAGGTCGCGGCCCGGGCCGCTCTGGCGCATGACTTTATTATGGAACTGCCGGCAGGCTACGATACCGTGATTGGGGAACGTGGCGTGCGGCTTTCGGGTGGGGAGCGGCAGCGTATCGCCATCGCGCGCGCTTTGCTGAAGAATGCTCCGATTTTGATCCTCGACGAGGCGACTTCGGCGCTGGACAGCGAGTCCGAGGCCCTGGTCCAATCGGCCCTGCAGAACCTGATGACGGGGCGCACGGTTTTCGTTATTGCGCATCGGCTTTCTACCGTGCGGCGGGCTGACCGGATCGTGGTGCTGGAGAATGGCACCATCGCCGACATTGGCGCGCACGAAGAGCTGATGCAGAAACTCGGGACGTATCGCCGCTTGCACGACCTGCAGTTCGTGGAAATAGAACAGCCCAAGGCCGGGGTAGGACATTAGGACGAAACAAATATGGCCATTCGCTCTATGACGGGTTTCGCGCACGTAAGGGGTCAGGTCGCGGATGCGGCCGGCAACGGACAGCTGGGTTTTACTCTTTCGCTGAAGTCGGTGAATCATCGTTTTCTGGATGTGCATTTCCGTATGCCCAGTGACAGCGATTCGCTGGAAATGAAATTGCGACGGTTGCTGAAGGAAAAACTGGCGCGTGGTCATGTGGAGCTGACACTGAATCTGGAGCGAGGCGGCAATGATGGCTTGTCACTGAACCGCCAGGTTGTTGGCGGCTACATTCAGGCGTTTCGAGCAGCCGCGGCCGAGTTCAGCCTGGCTGCGGAACTGGATTTGAATGCTGTTCTGCGCATGCCTGGCGCGCTTGAGGCGGCTGCGCTCCCGGCTAACGGCCAGGTGGAAGCGTCTGTGCTGGCCAAAGTCGAAGAGGTCCTCAATCGGCTGAACCAGATGCGGGAAGAGGAAGGCCGCGGCATTGAACGCGAGTTGCGGCAGCGCATGGCCCATGTGACCGAGGCATTTGAAGGGGTCGAGAAGTATCGTCGGGCGGTGCTGCAGACCTATGTCGAGAAGCTCAAAAGCAGGATGCAGGAGTTGGTCGGCGCCCAGGTCGATCCCGAACGCATCCTGCAGGAAGCCGCGCTCCTGGTCGATCGCAGCGACATCCAGGAGGAACTGGTGCGCCTGGAGACCCACGTCAAACATTTCCTGGCCATGCTGGATGAGGGCGGTGAAACAGGAAAGAAGCTGGATTTTCTGCTGCAAGAGATGAATCGCGAAGCCAACACTCTGCTTTCAAAAACATCGGGACTGGCAGGGGAAGCGCTGAAAATCACCGAGATGGGTTTGGTGATCAAGACAGAAATAGAAAAGGCCAGGGAGCAGGTACAGAACCTCGAATGACTACGGTTTACATTATTTCTGCTCCTTCCGGGTCGGGCAAATCGACCCTGGTGAATGAGGCGCGGCAGATTGTACCGGAACTGGATTTCTCCATCTCCTACACCACCCGGGCACCTCGCGGAAATGAAGTGAACGGACGGGAATATTTTTTTGTTTCGCGCTCCAGGTTCGAGCACATGATCGCGAATGATGACTTTCTGGAATATGCCGATGTATTCGGTAATTACTATGGCACGGCAAAGCACTTCCTGCAGCAAGCCGAACAGAGTGGACATGATTTGTTACTGGACATCGACGTTCAAGGGGCATCGCAGATCAAGCATAAGATTCCGGACGCGGTCAGCATTTTCATTTTGCCTCCGAGCCGCACGGAACTGGAATCTCGACTGCGCGACCGGGCTCAGGATTCGGAAGCGGTGATTCAACGCCGGTTGGCCACGGCCACTCGGGAGATTGAGAATTACCTGAAATACGACTATATTTTGGTGAACGACCGCCTGGAAGAATCCGTCCAAGCGCTGCAGTCAATCCTTCTGGCGGAGCGGCTGAAGCACGCAGGAGTTCGAGAGGAAAGGTCGGTTGAAGATGACAGAATCGTGGCCAGGGCTGATCGTTGCCGTCTGAACAATGTGCGGGAACGTCTGCAACCCATTCTGGCCTCTTTCGCAACCACGGCGGCACGATAACAGCAGGGAGAAAACCATGAAGTTGATGGAAGGGTTCGACAGCAACTATCGGTACATCCTGGTGGCGGCGCGACGCGCGCGGCAATTGCAGGGAGGAGCGCCGCCGGTCATCGAAACACATTCCCGCAAGCCTTGCCGAATCGCGCAGGACGAAATCAAGGCGGGCAAGGTGAAGTGGCTGATCCCGGAAATCCCCCGCACCCCCGCGGAGGTCGCCAATGAAATGCTGGACAAGGCCTTAGCGAAAGAATAACCGGTTCTGCTCTCCGCAAAGCAATCGACACGCTCAACCGTGACCTTTATTGGCAATCAGCGGCAGGCAAGCTTCTATGAAAGTTGCACTCGGCGTCAGCGGCGGGATTGCAGCCTACAAGGCGGCGGAAATCGTCCGTCTACTGCAGGACCGCGGCATCCACGTGCAAGTCATCATGACCCAGAGCGCGCAGGAGTTTGTTCGCCCGCTGACTTTCGCTGCTCTTTCTGGCGAGAAAGTCATCACCCAGATGTTCGCCGGCGTTGGCGGCGACATTCCGGAGCCAAATATCGATTCCGCGATTGAGCACATGGCGGTGGCGCAGTCGATCGATGCGCTGCTGGTTGCTCCCGCAACCGCCGACATTGTTGCCAAGTTCGCGCAGGGCATCGCCTCCGATTTTCTGACCACTCTCTACCTGGCAACAACAGCTCCAGTGATAATCGCACCCGCTATGAACGTAAACATGTGGAACCATCCGGCCACGCAGGCAAATTTGGCAGCCCTGAAGAAGCGTGGGGTGCGTGTGGTCGAGCCTGGCGACGGCTACCTGGCTTGCGGGATGACGGGTTCCGGACGGCTGGGGGAGAATGAAGCAATCATTGCCGCGGTCCTGGAGGCCCTCGGGGCGTCTGAAGACTTAGCCGGAGAGACCGCCCTGATCACCGCTGGTCCCACACGGGAAAAGATTGATCCGGTGCGCTATCTGACCAACCGCTCTAGTGGACGGATGGGCTATGCCCTCGCGGAAGCGGCACTGCGTCGTGGAGCGCGGGTGCTTTTGGTAAGTGGTCCCACCTGGTTGACGCCGCCCGGGGCGGCTGAGGTCACGCGCGTGGAATCCGCCGGAGAAATGCGCCAGGCTGTACTGAAGCTTTTGCCCGAAGCAAGCGTAGTTATCAAGACAGCCGCTGTTTCAGACTATCGCCCGACATCTCCCGCGTCGCAAAAGATCAAGCGTACGGGCCCCTTTACGCTCGAACTTGAGGCCACGGAAGATATTCTTGCCGAAATTGCCCGGCACAAACA
>CATPBY010000491.1 GCA_955652845.1 uncultured Terriglobales bacterium
GCAAACGGATTGCCGGTCGAAACCGGCGCGGTGTTGTCAAACGTCAAGACCCCGTTGACCGAGGGGTTAGTTCCGGTGAGCTCGTTCTTTTGGGCCGCCACAAAATAAGCCCCAAATTGCAGGTTGTGATTGCCTACGATCTTGGTTACGTTGTCCCGATAAGTGTAGGTCGGGTTGGAGTTGAGAGGACCATTCGGAACATAGCCGGGATCCTCAGCGCTCCCGCCGTAAATACCCCCGGTCAGCTGGAAACCTGGCGTCTCCCCATTGAAGCCATTCTGGAACAATCCCAAGCTCAATCCCGGAGGGCGCTGCCACGCACCGACCTTGGTTGTAGAAATGTGGTCGGTCGTGTAGCTGGCTACAAACTCATTCAGCAGCGTGGGCGACGCCGTCACCGTCAAGCGCGCCACCATGCTAACCCCCGGGCCCACGAAACTAGTTTGGACCGTGGGGAAGGTAACTCCGTTTGTCCACAGAGGAACGGGATAGATCTGCGCCCAAGAATCGTGAATATAGCGGAAACTGGCGCGGACTTTATCGGTGAAATTGTGATCGATCCGGAATAGTTCTTCGCGCCAGTTGGTCGGAAGTGTTGGATTTGCGAACCATGTTGTGGCTCCCGGGACACCCCCCGTGGGGGTAGGGATCATCTTCAACAGGGCACCCACAACCGGGCTGCTACTAAGGGGCAATTGATTATTGGGAAACGGCTGACCGGCATTCGGGTTGGCCACACCATCAATGAAGCCGGGCTGGACCGGGCAATCAGCCGTTGACCCGGTCGTCGCGTTTGGGCACAGGTCGCTAAAGTTTCCCATCCGTTCTGCCATCGAAGGCACCGGCGTGGTGGAAAAGAAACCGCTGGCGGGGACACGGTCGCGGCGCCATTCCTGAGACCAGAAAAAGAAAGTCTTCTGTCGGCTCGTGTTGTACGTGCCGGGGATGAAAATCGGCCCACCAATCGTATAGCCGAAATCGTTCTTCTTGTAGGCAGACACGCTACTCTGCGGAAAGGGAGTGGCATTGAATGCGTCATTCCGAACAAATTCGTATAAGTCACCGTGGAACTGGCTGGTTCCAGACTTCGTTTCCACCTCGACCGTGCCTGAACCGTTGCGCCCGTATTGCGCCCCGTAATTGGAAGTCAGCACTTTGACTTCGGCAATGGCATCGATGCTGGGATACACGTTCAACGAGGTGTTGCTTCCGTTGTCCAGATCGTCGCCACCGTCCAATTCCCAGTTGTTGTATTCCGTCCTGCCGCCGTTAACGCTAAAGGCAACATTGCCGTTCACCCCTACCAGCGACTCATCTTGCCCGCTCTGGTTGGTAACTCCCGGCACCAGCGTAATCAACTGGGTGAAGTTACGCCCATTCAACTGGAGTTGGGTGATCTGTTGCCCCGTAACCGTGCCGCCCATTTCAGAAGACTGCGTCTCTACCTCGGCCACATTTTCACCCGAGACCTCGACCGTCTCTTTGGTTGCGCCTACCTGCACGCTCACGTCGGCGCGGGCTTGTTGGGCTACGCGCAGAATCACGCCATTGGCCTCGTACCTCTTGAATCCCTGCGCAGCGACGATCAGGTCGTAAGAACCGATGGGCAGGGCTGCGAAAAGGTAATCCCCGCTCCCGTTGGTCTTGGCGGTGCGGGTGACGCCCTTCTGCGGATTGGTGACCGTCACCTGGGCGTTCGGCACGGCGGCCCCGGTTGGGTCGGTCACGGAGCCGGTAATCGAAGCCGTGTCCTGCGCCAGGACCGCGGCGGGAACGCCTAACATGGCAAGAAGAACTAGTAACCACACGAGACGGGATTTCATAGTCAACTCCCTTAGCCCGTTTTAAAAGTCAGAAGATGGCTGGAGCAATCCTTTCCAGCATGTTACCCGGTCCGGAACCGCGCCGTTCACGTGTCGAATACCTTGCACCCAATCGGTAAACTGGTTTCCTGACCGCCGGTTCGCAATGCGCAATGTCCTCGTCCACACCTTATGTTTAGGAGCCTGAGAGAATCGTGCGGTCTTGCGTGAAAATGTTTCATTAAAACGTATCAATAGCAGTAAATACTGCTGTAGCCGCATCGCAGGTGTCAAGCAGAAAATTGTTGCCGGATGCGTCCACACCCTACAAGAGGCTTCGCGTCGACTCCCGCACCACCAGTTCGGGAGCCATTTTGCGATGTATAGCGGAAACTTCTCGCTTTTCCAGTACCGCATTAATTCCATCGACCACAATTCCGACCGCGGTGGCACCCATGACTTCCATGGGCTGGCGTATCGTCGTCAGCGACGGAGTGTAGAGGGCGGACGCTGCGACATCATCAAACCCGACGACCGAACAATGTTCCGGCACACGGAGTCCGGACTTCGTCAACGCCCGTATGGCGCCAAATGCCGTCTGATCGTCAAAAGCTACAAGGGCGGTGAACGGTCGTTTCTGTTTTACCAATTCCTCGGTCAATTTGTATCCCGCTTCGAAACTTGAAATGGGATCTCTGGATTCCGGAAGGTCCACAATCAAACGCGAATCGAGGTCTATGCCGCTTTCTTTTGCGAAGGAGCGAATTCCCCGCCAGCGCTGGGCGCTGTCGGCCAGCGTCTTGGGACCACGGATGAAGGCAATCTTGCGATGTCCGAGGGAGTGCAGATGCTCAAGCGCGGCGTGCGCGCCTAGTTCATTGTCTACAATCACGGAACTGACAGAATCCGTCTGCAGCTCCCGCATGATCATCACCGTCGGAACGCTGCTCTTTGCCAGATCGGCCAGAACGTCGATGTCGACGAACAACCAGTTGGCAAGCACGATCAGCGCTTCGACTCGCCGGTCCAGCAACATCTCCAGATAGCGCTCGAAGCGAGCGCGTTCATTATGCACATCGGTAAGAATCGGAAGGAAAGAAGACTGGAAGAGAGTGTTTTCAATTCCCCGCAGAACCAGCGTGCAGTAAGGATCAGTCATGTCCGCCACCATGACGCCGACGGTATGACTGCGCTGGCTGCGTAGCGATCGCGCAAACAGATTCGGGCGATAACCCAGCTTCTTGGCCGCACGCTCAATTCGCTTCTTGGTGGGCGCGGGAATGTAGCGCGCCAGCGGGGCGCTGTTCAGAACAATCGAGACCGTGGTCGAGGAGAAACCACTCTCCTTGGCTACATCCCGAATTGTAACCATCTTGTTCTTGACCATATCTGTGAGCAAGGCTTGAATTTCCCGCCGTCGCAGGCGGACACTACAGTAGACTCAAACCACTGTCAAGCAATCGCCACACATGCATGGCATCATCCCTGGGACCGAATCCCGAATGAAATTTGTACTCCTCATCCTTGCGGCAGGACTTACTGCGGGGGTCAAAGCGCAGGGCCAGGTTCCCTCAAAGCCGACACTCACTACGCCAGCAGCCAGTGATCCAGCAGTGCTGTTCAAGCAGGGGGAAGCTGCGCTCAACAGGAATGATCTCGAAACAGCAGAACGCTCGTTTCGTGCCGTGCTCGCGAACGATGCGCAAGCAGTGGGCGCCTATGCCAATCTGGGCGTGGTTTACATGCGGCGCAAACAGTGGACACGGGCGCTAGAGATGCTGCGCCAGGCTGAGCGGCTGGCGCCCAGCCTTGCGGGTGTCCGTCTTAACATCGGCCTGGTTTACTA
>CATPBY010000492.1 GCA_955652845.1 uncultured Terriglobales bacterium
CGACATCATGGCCACAATGCTTGAAGAGTCCAGTCCTGCGCTGAGAAAAGCGCCCACCGGAACATCGCTGATCATCTGCGAGTCAACCGAACCGCGGAAGCGCTCCCGGATTTCCTCCGCTAGAGATTTTTCAGAGCGCGGATAAGACGCATTTTCAGCCGGGAAGGTCAGGTCCCAATACTTCCTGGTCTTAAGCTCCCCCTCCCGGAAAATTGCGTAATGACCTGCAGGAAGTTTATTAATCCCTCGAAAGATTGTCTTGGGATCGGGGACCCATAGAAAAGTCAAGTATTGATGCAGTGATTGAGGATCGAGCTCAGCTTCAATTTCTGGAACTTCAAGCAGAGCTTTGATTTCCGAGGCAAAAGCAAACTTCCGGCCCTGGTGGAAATAATAAAAAGGCTTCACCCCGAAGTGATCGCGGGCCAGAAACAGCATCGGCTCCCCGGAGCGAAGATCGCAGATGGCAAATGCAAACATGCCATTCAGCCGCTTCACGCAATCCGGTCCTTCTTCCTCGTAAAGATGGATCACCACTTCGGTATCGCTGTGGGAAGAAAACCAGTGCCCCTTGTTCTGCAGCTCCCGGCGCAATTGAGCGAAGTTATAAATCTCGCCGTTGTAGGTGATCCAGACGCTGCGGTCCTCGTTGCACATCGGCATGTGGCCATTGGGGGAAAGATCGATGATCGCGAGACGCCGGCTGCCCAGTCCAACATAAGATCCATCGGGAAACCGCCGTTCCCACAGCCCGGAGTCATCAGGTCCGCGATGCGCCTGGACAGCGGTCATGCGCGCCAGAATCTCTTTATCCCCGCAATTTGCCAGCCCGCTGATGCCGCACACAGTGCTCAGCCTTTCCGGGTCTTGAGCCTCAACTCATAAATTTTCGCTTTGATGTGAAACATCTGGACAGCCTGCGATCCACAGTAAATCAGTCCAGGAATACCATCCAGAAACCCAAAGCGAACGAAGTAACGATATAAAAACAGCAGAATAGGAGACCCCGGCAAGCGTAGGAATTTCCCTTTCAGCCAACGCCGCCGCTGAGCCTGATTTCCTAAAAGCGAGGGCGTCAATTGGTTCGAATTTGCCTTGCTCAGTTCCCAGACTCGCGCTTCCCAGTTCGAATACTCATCATGCTTGCGTATGTAACGGGAAAGCGTCTCGACGTTGTGATGAATCAGCGGATTCTTCAATTTTGCAGTCTGCCCATCCACCACAACGTGTTCATGCACTTCCATATCACACATCGAAGTGTCCTGGTCGCTCAAGCGACATTCAAACCGCCCTTTGCCGCGCCGGAATAAGGAAAGCTTGTAAAAGGCCGCGTCGCCGTGACGCAGCGCCCGTCCCAGAAAAAACATCTGCAGGGCAATGTAATATCCGTCGAAGTGAACGTCCTGGATGGCTTGACGGATTTCTTCCCCCAGTTGGGGCGTGAGCGCTTCGTCCGCGTCCAAAAGAAGAATCCAGTCATACCCCAGAGGCAACGTGTCCATAGCCCATTGCCGCTTCTTCGGCCAACCGCCACGGTAGCGGAATTGCACAATTTTTGCGCCAAAGGATCGAGCGATATCGCCTGTCCTGTCGGCGCTGGCCGAATCGATTACGTATATCTCACCAACCCCGTGTAGAGATTCGAGGCAGCGCGGCAAGTTGTGCGCTTCATTGCGCACCGGGACGATCACACTAATCGGCAGGGATACGGCCTGGATAGCGGATTCCTCTTGCCTGAAATCCTCAATTTTCTGCATGGGAAAATATTTCGTCCCAAACATATTACCTTGAACCGGCTCCATGAAATCGCTCTATCCTTGGAGCCGCCGGACAATCCATCGCCCGACTGTCTACTTGCTGCATCTTGCTCCCGGGCTGTAGCATAGAAGAGTTCTTTCGCATTCTTCCCACCCGTTCAGGAGGCAATCATGGCGACGGAGACACTGGCAAGCCCCACTATGCTCGGAGGCAGCACGAAAGCGAAGGTTTATAAGAATTTTATCGATGGCGAGTGGGTCGAGTCCTCAACTGGTGAAACTTTCGAAAACCGAAATCCCGCCGATACGCGTGATGTGGTTGGCATCTTCCAGAAATCTGCGAAAGCAGACGTGGATACCGCCGTGGAAGCTGCCAGCCGCGCCTTTGCCAAGTGGCGTCTGGTTCCTGCTCCCCGCCGCGCTGAAATTGTGTTCGCCGCCGCCGAGATGCTGATCGAGCGAAAAGAGCAATGCGCCCGTGACATGACCCGCGAGATGGGCAAAATCCTAAAAGAGACTCGCGGCGACGTCCAGGAAGCCATTGACACCGCTTACTACTTTGCCGGAGAGGGCCGGCGCATGTTCGGCCCCACAACGCCGTCCGAATTGCCGAACAAGTTCGCCATGGCGGTACGCCAGCCAATCGGGGTCTGCGGCATGATTACCCCGTGGAATTTCCCCATGGCGATTCCTTCCTGGAAGCTGCTGCCGGCGATCGTCTGCGGTAATACCTGCGTGATCAAGCCGGCCCAGGATACGCCGCTTTCCACTTACAACCTGGTGCGCGTGCTGGCGGATGCCGGCGTACCCAAGGGGGTCATCAACATTGTCTCCGG
Source organism: uncultured Terriglobales bacterium (assembly GCA_955652845.1). Classification (GTDB taxonomy): domain Bacteria; phylum Acidobacteriota; class Terriglobia; order Terriglobales; family Acidobacteriaceae; genus JABCYV01. The sequence continues at coordinate 2,594 of CATPBY010000492.1, forward strand.
CTTCGGGCCGCAAGTAGGCGGACCGCTGATGGAGCATCCCGAGGTGCGCGCAATTTCCCTGACGGGTTCGACTGCGGTGGGCCGGATTGTGGGCACAACAGCGGCCAAAAGCTTTAAGCATTGCTCGCTGGAACTGGGAGGCAAGAATCCGATGATTGTGCTCGACGACGCCAATCTGGATCTCGCCATCGACGGCGGGCTCTGGGGCGGCTTCGGAACCACCGGCCAGCGCTGCACCGCGACCAGCAGGATTATTGTGCAGAAAGGAATCTACAACGAGTTTGTGGAGCGCTACGTGGAACGCGCCAGGAGACTGAAAGTCGGCAACGGTCTAGATGAGACCACCGAAATGGGTCCAGCCATCAATGAGAGCCAACTCAAGACCGATCTCAGTTATGTTGACATCGGCAAGTCTGAGGGCGCCAAGATGAAATGCGGGGGCAATCCGCTCAATAAGGGCGAGTATCAGTACGGATACTTCATGGAGCCGACCGTGTTCATCGACGTCGATCCCAAGATGCGAATTGCGCAGGAAGAAATCTTCGGGCCGGTAGTTTCGATCATCCCCTGTGACGACCTGGAGGACGCAATTGAGATCGCGAATGGGATTGAATATGGATTATCGTCCGCGCTTTATACCAAAGATGTGAACAAAGCCTTTGCGGCCATGCGCGACCTGCACGCGGGGATCACCTACATCAATGCGCCCACGATTGGCGCCGAGGTTCACTTGCCTTTCGGCGGCGTCAAAGCCACAGGCAATGGTCATCGCGAAGGCGGGATGGGCGCGATTGATTTCTATACTGAATGGAAATCAATCTATGTGGATTATTCTGACCGGCTGCAGAAAGCCCAGATTGACAGGCCGGACTAACAGTCTTTAACCGCAAAGCCGTTAGGCTTGGCAAAGATCGCAAACAGAACTTTTCTGCGATCTTTGCGGTGGTTCCTGGCGAACTTTGCGGTTATGCTTTTGGTTTGGCAGGAACCACATGCCCGTAACCCAAGCTCGCGAAATCTCCGCCGCCAGACGTCTGGACAACGTCCGCTACGCGATCCGCGATTTGGCCAGCGTGGCCAGTGAAGTCACCGCCCAGGGCCACGCAATCCTCCCCCTCAATATCGGCGATCCCATCAGCTTTGATTTTGCGACGCCTCGTCATCTGATTGAGGCCGTTTATAATGCCATGAAAGATGGGCACAACGGCTACGCTCCGTCTCCCGGCGTAAGTGAAGCGCTGGAGGCGATTCGCGGTGAAGCCGCGCGCAAAAGCATCACCACCGTGCAGGATGTCTTTGTCACTAACGGGGTGAGCGAATCGGTTGATGCCTGCCTTACCGCACTGGTCAACCCCGGAGAAAACATCCTCACCCCGTGCCCGGACTACCCAATGTATTCGGCGGTGCTGGCCAAGCTCGGCATCGACTTAAATACCTATTTCCTGAACGAAGACGACGGTTGGCAACCTGATCTGATCGATATTCAGCGGAAGATCACATCGCGCACCCGTGGCATTGTTTTAATCAACCCCAACAATCCCACGGGGTCCGTCTGTTCGCGGCGCATGCTGGAGCAGATGGCGGAGTTGGCGCGGCGGCATAGCCTGATCATCTTTGCTGATGAGATCTACGACAAGCTGATCCTCGACGATGATCGACATGTCTCCATGGCAGCCGTGGCGCCGGATGTTCCCGTGGTCACCTTTGGCGGGTTGTCGAAGAACTACCTTGCCCCCGGATGGCGCATTGGATGGAGCATCGTCAGTGGCGAAGCGGCCGCGGTGAAACCGTACATCGAAGGAATCCACCGGCTGCTTCGGGCACGGCTGTGCGCCAATCATCCGGAGCAGTACGCCATCAAGGCTGCACTGGAAGGTCCTCAGGACCACCTGCTGGAAGTGAGGCAGAAACTCCGCTCCCGCCGCGACGTGACCGTAAAGTGGTGTAACTCCACCCCGAGGGTAAGCTGCGTCGCGCCGCGCGGTGCGTTCTATGCTTATCCGCGGCTGGAAATTCCCGAAGGCGACGATATTTTTGTGAAGGAATTATGCCGGCAAAAGCATGTGCTGGCCGTTCACGGTTCCGGCTTTGGCCAGAAGCCAGGAACAAGACATTTCCGCATAGTCTTCCTGCCGGACGAAGCGACGTTGACCAAAGCCTATGCCGCGATCGGCGAGTTTATGCAGGAAAGATATAAGTAACCAGCTTGAGAACCCCGTTGTGATTGACATCCATTGTCACATTCTTGCGGAAGTGGACGATGGTCCTGAGTCCTGGGACGACGCGTTGGCGATGTGCCGCATCGCTGTCAATGATGGCATCGAGCATATTGTCGCCACTCCTCATGCGAATGAGCGATTCGCGTACGATCGCGAATATTTGACTGGCCAGCTTGCCTATCTGCGGCGAATAGCCGGCTCTGATTTGCGTCTCAGTCTGGGCTGTGATTTGCATCTGTCATATGACAACCTGAAAAAGGTGCTAACACAGCCGGACCGCTACACCATTGAAGGCAGCCGCTACTTGCTGGTGGAGTTGAGTAATTACAGCATCCCGGTGCAGATAGATCAGTGCTTCACCCAACTTGGCGATAAGCACATAACTCCAGTGATTACCCATCCTGAGCGCAATCCTATTCTGCAGCGCAGTCCGCAGCGAGTACTGCAATGGATTGAGCTGGGCTGCGTTGTGCAGGTCACCGCATCCGCATTGACCGGAGAGTGGGGAGAACAAATATGGCGCTCTACCAAATGGCTGTTCGAACATGATGCTGTACATGTGCTTGCCACGGACGCGCACGACACCCGGCGGCGCACTCCAAGGCTTTCCGCGGCACGGGAAGCGGCCGAAGAATTCTGCGACGCCAAGGTCGCAAAGGCTTTAGTAGACGATAATCCTCGAGCCATCGTTAACGGGCAGCCATTGCCTTATTTTCCGAATCCGGTGATGAAGAGCTAGGACGCTTACCCGGAGTCGTTGTTCTCAGCCGTTTTTCTTTGTTGAAGTAGTCGAGGGGCTTACACCCGCGATGAGCGAGCAACCACTACCGGCCAACGACTGGTTCATTGATTCTTGCTGGAGGGATCTTCTGTGGGGGCAGGAGCAGCGACAGCCGCTGGCGTTTTTGGCTCGGCCGTCATGGCACTTTCCGGATTCAGAAGGTGTTCGTGATCTGGTCCCAGGCCCATCTTTATGAGGGCACGCGAATCTGGAACAGTCTTGCTTTGCCAGCCATTTTCAGCCTGGTAGCGCTCCATCGCTTTTTGAGAAGCTGCGTCCCACACACCCGAAGCCTTGCCATCAAGGTAGTGTTCGCGGATGAGCGCCTCCTGAATCTCGCGGGCACGTTGCGGATCGATTTTCTGCTGCCCATGGCGCCGCCAGTTACCCGCAGTTTTCCTCGCCTTCTTCCCTTTGCGCGTAGCTTTATGCGTGGAAGTCGAATGATTGGTATGGGTGGTGGACGACGGACTGGCATTTGCCGGAATCAGCGCGCAGGCTACTAAAAGCATGCAGCCCGCGCTCAGCCTGAGTTTGCCCGGCGCTGTTTTCGAAGCTAAATCCGAATCCTTCAAGCCTTGGTTCCCCCCACCGCCGGCCGCAGACGGGCAATGAAGATCATCCCTCATTAGATGCGAGGTTGCTATTCTTTCGGACCAAATTCAGGTTACGGAAGTGTGCCGGCCAAAAATACAGTTCCGCCCTGGCGCCCAGCGCCGCGCTGTCGCACCAGCAGGACGACATCCTGCCCACTCTTCAGTGTAGATGAGACCCGGTTGAACTCATCCTCGTTGTTCACCGTTTGCCTGTTAATTTCTAGAATTACATCGCCCCGGGCGACTCCGATGTCATCAGCGAAGGAACCGGCCTTCACTTCCTGTACGATGACGCCTTTCCCAGCCGGAATTTCCAATCGGTCCGCCATTTCCTGGGTGAGCGGGCGGACGCTAAGGCCGAGTTTGCTTTCTTTCGGGCCGGCTTCCGCGCTGCCCGCCTCATCTTCTCCCAGCCGGGCAGCGAACAATTTGGCGCGGTCAGCCACTGTGACCGTGGCTTCCTGCTTCTTATTGTTGCGAATGAATCCCAGTGTCACTTTGGAGCCCGGTTTACGGCTGGCGATATCTCCCACCAGTTCGTCGCCGTTCTTTACGGTTTTTCCATCGACGGAAATTATGGTGTCACCCACCTTCAGGCCGGCCTGCTCTGCCGGGCTGCCCGCGGTAACATCCGAGATCGTCACTCCCGAACCGGAGCCGTAGACACGAGCGATAGCCGGATTCTCCTGGGCATTAAACATAATCCCTACCGATCCTCGCGACACCCGATGATCCGGCCCAATCAGCTGGTTGTAAACCTGAACCACCGTGTTTGAAGGCAATGCGAAGCCGACTCCGGCGTAGGCATTGGTGTCGGTGAGGATGGCCGTGTTGATGCCGATTACTTCACCTGCCATATTGACAAGGGGGCCGCCGGAATTTCCAGGATTGATCGCCGCGTCAGTCTGAATAAAAGACTGGAACTGCCGGCCGGGAACAATGTTCCGCCCCGTAGCCGATACAATGCCGGCGGTCACGGTTTCAGACAAGCCAAAAGGACTGCCAACGGCGAGCACCCAATCACCCACCTGCATGCTGTCGGAATTCCCCAGCTTAGCCGTGGGTAACCCCTTCTCCCCATCAATTTTGATCACGGCCAGATCGGTTTCCGTGTCTAATCCGATCACCTTGGCATCGTGCAGGATGCCCGGTGGATCATCGCGCAGCTTCACTCGAATGCGATCCGCTTTTTCCACCACATGCCGGTTGGTGACAATGTAGCCCTTCGAATCCACGATGACACCGGAGCCTAAGGACCGCTCGCGGATTGCGCCTCCGTTACCACCTTGTCCGCCGAAAAAGCGATCGAAGAAGTCGTCAAACGGGTTTTCGTCGTCTCCGTCAGGGGGGTTCGGAACCCCGCGCCTACGCGGCCGCGTATTCTTGATGGTCGATTCTGTATTGATATTGACGACACTCGGCTCAAGTTGCTTGGAAATCTGCGAAAACTGGTTCGAAAGCTGAGTTGGTGACGGTATGGTTAGAGGAGTCGCATCGGAAGCCTTCTTGCCCTCCTGGCCCTTAACTCCGTAAGAAATCACAGTGCCAATCAGGATACCCACGGCCAGCGTTATCAATATGGTGAGGGTGTACGCGAAGCGATTGGCTTTCAAACGCACCCAAAAAGCGCTTCCGCGCTGCTGCATAATTGCGTCCTCCAGAAATTAAACAAGCGTAGATTATACCTTTTCGCTATTCCTGAACCCTAGCGCCGAGGAGAAAGGTAGGGGCTCAATCTGAATTCTTAGTGTTTTTCCCGTGAGTCGTCCCGAAGTCCGGCGCAGTTCAGCCGGGCGACGGATCTCGCGTGAAATGACCAACATGCTGTGTCCCGCTCCGTGCAAGATTCCTTCGATCAAATTGAGCCACTCCTGGAGACACTCCCCTGACAGGTTAGACGCGCCATTTCTCCAAAGTGTTACATCGTTTTTCATATCTCTTCCGTTTTCACCACCGCCGGTTCATGGGTGGGGGAGGCTGGGACAGCGGCATGGTCCGGTGACACCGCCATCGACTCCGTACTGCCCTTCTCTTCCGACACCAAAAGGCCTGCCAGAATGCACAACGCACCTAAGCCGGCCCGCGCACCCAGCCGCTCTCCAAGAAAAATGAACGATGTGAGCCACGCGAATACCGGCTCCAGGGTGAAAATCAAGGCCGTATGCGTCGGAGGAATAAACTGCTGAGCCCATGCTTGCACCGAAAACGCAAGCGCCAGACTGAGAAATCCCGTGATCCCGATCCCCCAGATCACACGTGGCGACCACACTACATAGGGCTTTTCAATGAGCGGTGCTGCAAGTCCCATCAATGCGGCGGTAAACGCAACCTGAACCACCGTGATTTGCTGCCAGTGATGCCGCTGGGCGGCGTGTCCCATCACGATAATATGAAAAGCGAAAACAATGGCGGCGCCCAGAGTCAAGAGATCGCCGTGGTTAATGCTTCTGAGATTCAAACCACTGCCCGCCGAAGCCGGCACGGTTAGCAAATAAAGTCCTAAAAACGCGCCCAAAGCGCCGAAAGCGCTCCATCGGTTGATCTTTCGACGCCAGAAAAGCGTCAGAAAAACCGGCACTAACACGACTGCCATGCCGGTCAGGAAAGCTGATTTGGAGGGCATCCCATACTTCAGGCCCGTGGTTTGTAACTCATTGCCTAAGAACAACAGGCCGCCTACCAGCATCCCTGAGGCTAAGGAATTGGCCGTCAAGCGGGGAATCTCGCGATGAAACACTACCCCTAGGACAAGAGCTGCCAGGCTCATCCTCACCGCATTGAAGAGAAGCGGAGAGATGTCCGCCAGCGCATTCTTGATCACAACGAATGTGGCGCCCCAGATTACAGTGGTGAGCACCAGCAGCGCATGGGCTTTGAGCGAGCGGGACAAGCTCCTAGAGTAGCAAAGACGGTCAGTTTTTCTTTGCGCTGTTCGCGGAGTTGGTTTGCGATCTTAAGCGTCTAAAAACTCTTTTGGTTGATCTCTTCTTAAAAACTCTGCTTGACCTCGTAAACCGTCTGGCCAGCAACCACAGTACGCAGCACTTTAGTTCCAAGGACACTCGCTGGATCCGCGGAAGTAACATCGCGGTCGAGCACTACGAAATCCGCCAGCACACCCGGCCCAAGCGTTCCCTTCTGCTGGTCAGCAAAATCAGCGAATGCCGAACCGATGGTATAAGCACGAATCGCCTGCTCCATGGTCAACTTCTGCTCAGGAAAGTATTGCTTCTTTCCGTCTTCACTCATTCGGGTAATGGCCGCATATAAACCGCGAAAAGGCGAAACCGGTTCCACCGGATAGTCGGTGCCAAACGCTAGAGGGACGCCTTGCGTCACAAATTCCGCCCACATGTAAGAATGCGCCGCGCGCTTTGCACCCAGCCGATCCACGGCCCAATTCATATCAGTCAGGACATGACTGGGCTGCATGGAAGCGATTACATTAAGTTCCTTGAATTGTGCAACCTGGGCTGGCGTAGTCACTTGCGCATGCTCGATACGCAACCGGAAGTCTTCTTCGCCGTCCGCCGCTTTCACTTTTTTTTGGCGCGCTTCTTTTTCGGCCTCGGCGAAGGCATCCAGAGCCATCTGCACGCCTCTGTCGCCGATGGCATGAAATCCAATCTGAAATCCTGCGTTGACCCGTTCTTTCGTCATCTGCGTCAGCTTGCTCTGGTCATAGCGTGCCAGCCCGGAATTCTTCGGATCATCTGCGAAGGGTTCAAACATGGCCGCGGTTCTCGATCCGAGCGAGCCATCCATGAAGCCCTTCAACATACCAGTGTGCAGCATCTTGTCGGACTGGGGATGGGCGGCCCGATGCGCCTGCAGAGTCTCCAGCGGATCGTCGAAAGCCAGCCACTCCGTGACCCGTGCTGTGAGCTTACCCTCTCGCTCAAGTTCTTCCAGAACCTGGAACTCCTCCCAGCAAAGTTGCGAGTCTTCGGCGTTGGAATAATCCTGAATGGAAGTGACGCCCCACTGCGCCAACTCCTGGAGTCCGGCTTCAAGACCGCGCCGTTGCTGGTCGTGGTTGGGAGCAGGAATGACCGCTGCTACCATCCGGCGCGCCGTTTCGCGTACGATCCCGGTCGGCTGGCCGGCGGCGTCGCGATCAATCTGCCCACCCGGCGGATTGGAACTCCGGCTGCTGATATTTGCCAGTTGTAATGCCCGGCTGTTGGCGACTGCAATATGCCCATCGATGCGCTGCAAAAATACCGGGTGATCGGACGTGACTTCATCGATATCCAGACGGCTGGGCAGTTTTTTCTCCGGCCATAAAGTGTGGTCCCAGCCTCCTCCCACGATCCACTCACCCGGCTCGGCCTTTTGCGCGCGGGCGCGTATGCGGTCGCGGAATTCGGCCAACGATTTGACACCTACAAGGTTGACACTCAAACGTTGAAGGCCGGCTTCGGCCAGGTGCACGTGGGCATCGTTGAATCCAGGCATCACAAAGTGGCCCCCCAGGTCGACCACTTTTGTTTGCGGCCCCTTCAATTCGAGGATCTCATTCTCCCGCCCGACAGCCATGATTCGATCGCCGCGAATGGCCATAGCGTCGGCACGCTTGATCTCATGAGACGATGACGTGACCACGACCCCCGTATAAATGTTCCCATGGAGAAAAATCATGTCGGCTTTCGGCTGGGTTGACTGGACCTGGCCGACAGCAGCCACAATCATGCCAAATAGCAAAAACAGCTTCATGCACCGACTCCAGCAAGCGTGAGAAGAGTCAGCAGGATGCGCTTGAGTCCAAGTTCGCGTCCGCTGCAGTCAAACCATTCCTGTAAAGTGTGCGCTCCGCCGCCAGCGCCGCCTCCGCCGATTGCGATGGCCTCCCGTCCGAGGGACAGCGGAATGTTGGCGTCCGTGGAAGCGCGCTGCACCTGCGCCGCGTTTCCCAGTTGAGCATCGACGGCTCGAATCACTTGCAGCAGGCGAGCATTTGGATCCAGTTCGCCGGCAGGCCGGTTACCAATGACTACAATCTCGCAACTAAGGCCGAGAGCACGGCGCTGCGATACCGGACGTTCTCCTGCAGATTGTGACGATTGTGCCACCGCTTGCTCCAACGAGTGCCGCAAGGCATGTTCGAGGCGTTCCATTTCAGCCATTGAGGTAGAACGGATGTCTACCCGCATGCTGGCCGACTCCGGAATGGAATTGACCGACGTTCCGCCTCGAATAATGCCAATGTTAAAGGTTGTTTTAGGAGAGGACGGGATGGGAGTCTGGGTAAATGCCTGTATCGCTCGCGCCAGAACGACAATGGGATTGGGCGCGCCGAAATCACTCCACGAATGGCCGCCGGGTCCGCGTACGATTACTTCAAAGCGCCGGCTGCCCAATGCCTCGGCAACAATGGTGTCGGCTCCCGCGCCGTCGAGCACCACGCTGTAATTGATGGAATCCTTCCAGGGAGGTGTGGAAAAGATGTGCCGCATGCCCCGCAGGTCCCCTTCGCCCTCCTCACCCACGTTTCCGATGAAGACAAACGGCAGCACATGCCGGATTCGCACCGAACGCAAAAGCGCCGCGATGGCGAGCATCGCAGTTACACCGGCACAGTTGTCAGAGACGCCGGGGCCATAAAGCCTGGTTCCCTGCTGAAGTACGTTCAGCGGCGTTCCGGCGGGAAAGACAGTATCGATGTGGGCGCTCAGGGCGACGTAGCTTTGGCCGAATCCGGGATGGCTGCCGAAAACGTTCCCCACATCATCGCTGTGAACATTGTCCAGGCCAAGCTCGCGAAATTTCTGCTGCAGCCATTCCGCGCGCGCCGATTCCGCGAACGGAGGCGCTGCGATGCGTGCCAGTTCCAATTGCCAGTGCGCGAACTGCGGTTCCTGCGCGCGCAGCCAGGCGAATGCTGAGCGGATTTCCGGCGCCGCAGATAGACGAGCCACTTCCTTTTGCACGCCGGAGGAGCCTTCCGACACTTCTGCACGCGGACCCGGAGCCATTTGACCTGACTGCAATATTACAACGCTGCGCCAGAAGGTGCGTCAGCTTGGCCGGATGAGAAGGGGGTGAGAGAAGGTAACAGTTACTGACTGACTCGCCCGCCACAAAGGCAGCCCGCCCGATCAGCCTCGCTGCATTCATTGCGCATTCGTCTTTTCTACACAATCCCGGATCTCTGCCTCGCTTAAGGTGTGGTTCGAGGCTTTGGCGCGCGTGTAGATTCGCTCGACGATGGCGTCCGATGGATCTATACCATGTTTTTGCAGCCAGAAAATCACATTCGACTTGCCGCTCATCGGCCCCACGTCGATGATTTGCTCCAGGCCAAAAACATGCGACGGCACGCCTGAATACACACTGTTTGCCAGTTGTATGTCGTTTTTCTTATAGGCCTTAATGACTGCGGCGGCGTGCACGCCGGTAGCGGTGCGGAACGCGTCATCGCCGACCACAGGATAGTTCGGCGGAATTCCCACCCCCGTCGCCTTTGACACTTCCTGGCAATATTCCTTCAATCTTGTGAGATCCTGGTCCGCCCAAGGGGAAACGCCCATGAGTTTTAAGTTGACCAGCATCTGATCCATCTGAGTATTGCCTACGCGCTCGCCGATTCCGAGAGCGCACCCGTGCACGCAATCAGCGCCCGCCATGAGCGCAGCCATGGAGTTAGCAATTGCCAGGCCGCGATCACAGTGTCCGTGCCAGTCCACGCGAATTTTTTGGCCGGATGGCTTTACTACTTCTTCGATTACGAAACGCACCAGCGCGGATGCGCCCGCAGGCGTGGCATGCCCGGCGGTGTCGCAAATCACGATTGCGCGTGCGCCGCAGGCAATGGCCGCAGAGTACAGCCGCTTCACTGTCTCCGGATCGCAACGCGACGTATCTTCGGTCACATACGTACAATCAAGCCCGACCGACACCGCATATTTCACTGCCTTGTCGGTGGTCTGCAGCAGAAAATCGTCAGTCCAGCCCTCGGTGTAGCGGCGGATCGGGCTTGATCCCAGGAAGGTTGCCGCCTCAATGTTCAATCCGGTGCGCTGCACGATTTCCGCAATCGGACGGATGTCACTCTCCACAGTTCGCGCCGCGCAATTGGCGCGGATCTTCATTTTTTTCCGGACAATTTCCCGCGCCAGCGCCTCTACGTGCTCAATCGCACGGGGCCCCGCTCCAGGCAGGCCGAGGTCGAGCGAATTGATGCCCAATGCTTCCATTAAATGCAGTATGCGAATCTTCTCTTCGATGGAAGGATCGCGAACCGAGGGAGACTGCAGTCCGTCGCGGAGCGTTTCGTCGTTGAGCAGAACCGGACCCGCCAGAGTTTGCGAGGCGAGGTCTTTCTGATTCCAGTCGTAGATAAGCGCGGAAGTTTCCATGCTATGGATTTGTCATCATCTCGCCGGCCGCTCTCCTGCCAGCCAATATGCCGGGGTTGTGAGCCTCGCAGCCGCAGCAAAACAGGAAGTATGCGGGAGACCGAGGAGATTGCCTGCTATTTCTCTTTCGGCGGCAGGGTAAGCCCGAACACTGAAGTCTGACCCGGGCCGGCCACATTCAGTCCGCCGGCCTCTTCCGGATTCGGAAGGTAGAGAGTTTTGCAGTGCTCACAACGATAGACTTCAGCATTCGGCCCCCAGGCCTTCTCCACATCGCCGCAGGCTTGCTCCACGATGTCACTGGTGTAAGACCAGCGCTTGAGATGCCCGCCACAAAATTTACCCTTAGCGTCTTTTTCGTTGCAGGAGCGTTGTCCTGGTTTTTTGATTTTAACTTTATGGTGGGGAAGTTGCTCAGGCGCCGTTGCCGAACTCCCGGTTTGTGTTGTCGCCAAAGGAGCTATCCTCGTGGACCCAGGCTAAAGATCCACCTTTCTTCAAATCAGACATTTCATTTTACCTAAATTAACGTCGCATTTTGCGAGCTAGATCTTACGCTTTCCCATCAACGCCCCTGCCGACCTCAGTCCTCCCATTAATCTTCGGCGCAGTCCGGTCGCGAATTGCAGGTCGAGAAATCCCTCCATCTGCTTTGCGAACGTCTCTCCATACCCATACCACCAGACTTTTTTCCTGCCGGGCAGCCGGTCGGAATCCAGATACTTGATTCGCACCATTTCATCGAGCCCGTAACGTCCGTGGGTACGACCTTGGCCGCTCGCCTTGAACCCGCCGTGGGGAGCCTCGCTTATGCCGAAGCAGGAAACTGCATCATTGATCATTACCGTCCCCGCCTGAATACGCCTGGCGACGGCCTCTCCTCGGGCGCGGTCACGCGTCCAGACGCTGGCGGCCAGGCCATACTCGGAGTCGTTCGCCAGTTGGATGGCCTCGTCCTCGCTATCGAATGGCATGACTGGCAGAACGGGGCCGAAAGTCTCCTGCCGCATGATGAGCATCTCCGGCGTCACGTCGGCCAGAATCGTGGGCGCATAAAAATTCGGCCCCCGTTGAGGAAGCCGATGGCCACCGGTCAACACTCTAGCACCCCGGGAAAGGGCGTCTTCAACCTGCAGTTCCAGGTTGCGCAATTGCCGCTCCCGGATCAGAGGCCCAACTTCGGTTTCGGAATCCATGCCATTCCCCACGCGAAGCCGCTCGGTCTTGGCGACGCAGGCCTCCAAAAATGCCTGATACAAACTGCGATGCACGTAACACCTTTCAACCGAAAGACAAGCCTGCCCCGCGTTCACGAAAGCGCCCCACACCCCGCCACTCGATGCGACGTCGACATTTGCGCCGCTCAGCACCAGCATTGGATCTTTCCCACCCAACTCCAGCACCACCGGAAGCAGCCGGGCCGCTGCCGCCTGCGCGATGATTTTGCCAGTGGGCACACTTCCGGTGAAAACAAGCTTGTCGATTGCAGAGTTGACCAAGGCTGCTCCGGTAGAGCCGTCCCCAACCACGACCTGGAACGCGGCTTCTGGCACTCCGGCTTTATGCAGCAGCGAGGCAAGCGCCAGCGCCACCATTGGAGTCAATTCGGAGGGCTTCAACACCACGGCGTTTCCAGTTACCAGCGCGGCCAGGCTTTCCGTCGCAGGAATCGAAAAAGGATAATTCCAGGGTGAGATGATGCCAATCACCCCGCAGGGTTCGCGGAGGATGCGGCCCGCCTTGGTCTTCATCGCCACATTGCCGTGCGGGACCTGCTCGTCGCGCAGAAAGCAAAATGCGTTTTCGATGCAGAAGCGAGCGGCGTCCAGCGCGACCAGAACCTCGGTGAGCAGTGCCTCGACGCAGGGCTTACCCGACTCTTGCGTTATGAGTTCGGCAATTTCGGATTTTTTCTGGTGCAGATCTCTCTGAAATTTGCGCAGGATTGCGGTCCGGTTGCGCACTCCGATATCGTTCCAGAACGACTGTGCCTCGCGAGCGCGGGCCACAGCCTCGTGGACTTCGGGTTCGGTGGCACATTCGAATTCACCTAGCGTTCCGCCGGTGGCGGGGTTCACAGACGCAAACTGACGCCCGGCGATTTGAAGGTCAATTGACATGAATGAACCCTGAAGTCATGCGGGCGAGGGCGCCCGCGTCACACGAGCAATCAGTACTCCACGCCGACCAAATATAGTCCATTTGCAGGCGCGGTGGCTCCTGCGGCCGATCGATTGCGGGCCTCTAAAATGCTTGCGATATCCGAAGCGGCCAGTGTGCCTTTTCCAACCAGCACAAACGTGCCTAGCAGGTTGCGAACCATATGGTGCAAAAATCCATTGCCTCGTACCGTGTAGATCAGTTCATCTTCCGACCGCTGCCAACTCGAACAGAATATCGTTCGCACGTTCGACGATTCTTCTTGTCCACGCTCCGGATCTACTGCGGCAAACGACGCAAAATCGTACTCGCCTACCACCAAACCTGCAGCCTGCCGCATCGCGTCTTCGTTAAGCGGATAGGGATGGTGCCACACATAACGCGACAGAAAAGGCGGGCAGATCGCGCCTCGATACATACGGTAGCGGTAGGTCTTCGCCCGGGCTGATTTGCGCGCATGGAATTCTGCAGGCGCCTCCACAGCTTCCAGGATGCGAATCGAACCCGGCAGGATATCGTTAAGCGCCTTCCCTAAGTTCTCTGCGGGGATGGATGATTCCGTAACGAAAGTGGCGACCTGCGCCAGCGCGTGCACCCCCGCGTCGGTGCGGCCCGAGCCCTGGGGCAAGACCTTTTCTCCGGTTAGTCGTCCAATAGCCGAGGCCAGGGTACCTTGAATGGTGGCGGCGGAGGGTTGTATCTGCCACCCTGAAAAATCCGAACCGTCATAAGCCAGAGTGAGTTTGATGTTGCGCATGACAATTCTTTGGAGTCTTACCCGCGGCGGCGCTCATCCAACGCATTTTACGGATTTGCACCAAGCCTCAGGCATGGTCCCGGAGGTGCGGGTGAGTCAGATATACTATTTCATTTTTAGCTTTGTGCGGGGAGCGCAAAAGATGAAACCTCGGCCCGCGATTTTTCGTAACAACCGTTGACAGAAGCCTCTATCGTCTTTGCTACCAGCCGTTCTGCAAGGAGAAAAAACTAATGCA
>CATPBY010000493.1 GCA_955652845.1 uncultured Terriglobales bacterium
CAACGAGTGCATGTCGTACCGGGCGGGCGTTCTTATCACACAACTTCAGCAAGGCCGCCTCATCCTTGAGGCTCAATCCCTCAGCCTCAGAGTAACGCGCCAGCCGTTTCAAATAATCGTCCGTGAGCGTCTGAATGGCAGGCTCTCTGGTCTTCCCAATCCACGCGATTTTGAGCTTCACGAGCGAAAATTTAACCACAGCACAAATACGTCAAAATTCAGGTCCAGGTACCTGAGGTTTAACCGAAACTCGAATTACGCTCGCTTCTTTTTAAGGCTGCGAACCGCAGCCCGCTTTGTCCTGCCGCCCGTTCCGGAGAGATCTGCGGGCTCAAGCTTTTTTGCTGACTTCCACAACCGCTCCAGATCGTAATAACGGCGCGCTTTTTCCGAGAAAATGTGGACCACAATATCAACATAATCCAGCAATACCCACTCCGCTTGCTTGTAGCCCTCGGTATGGGTGGCTCGCAGGCCGTTTTTCTCCAGCCGTTCTTCTACCTCATCAGATATCGCCTGGACCTGACGCGGATTGGTTCCGTTGCACACTACGAAGTAGTCGGTGAACGCCCCCGATCCCTCTTCCAATTCCAATATGGTGATTCCTTCCGCCTTCTTTTCCCTGCAGGCGGCAATGGCTTCCGCTACTTGCTGTTTCAATATGTTCTTCTTCATGCAGTGGTCAGAGCTAGGCAAACCCGTCCATTGTAAATGGATTCACTTCCACAGCGTCGGCTGCCCAAATTTAACCGTAATCGAGTCCCAGCTTCTTGATGTATGCCTCCACCTTGGGGTCGACAAACTTCTTCAACGACCGCTTGGCGGCAATCGCTTCGCGAATGGCCGTGGCCGAGATCGCCTGATGGAGATTATCAAGCAGGTGCACCGTAGCAGCCTTTAACACCAGATCCCCTTTGGCCGGTTGCTTTGCGAAGGGCTTAGTCACCGCCTCCGAGGGTCGCAGACTTGGGGGAAGGGCGTTGGCCACATCGGCCAGTGAGTATCCAGGACGACTGGCCACAACGAATTCGCATTCGTGGAATAACGCCTCGGCCTGGTGCCATTTAGCGATTTCGTCGAATGCATCGATGCCGATCAAAAAAAACAAGCGGTCGCTCTTCTTCAGAAAGTGTTTCAAGCGCCTTACGGTATCGATGCTGTAGTTCGGTTCTGCGTGGACTCGCGCTGTTTGCCGCCCCTTGCCAGGCCCAGTCTCGGCCAGTGTTGCCGCCGGAGCTTCCAGAAGGGATGGCAGGAATGCTTTGTGGCCCATGGTGGCCAGCACAACCATGGCATATCTATGAATGTACGGCATCAGTGGTTGCCGCTGCTTGTGGGGAGGGACGTTTGCCGGGACAAAATAAATTCTGTCCAGTCGGAAACGCTCCTGCGCCGCCCTGGCCAGGGCGATATGCCCGTTATGAATAGGGTCGAAGGTTCCGCCGAAAAGACCAACGTTCATTTTTGGTTATGGCTTTTCCACATACGTACGTCACCGGCCCGATAAATCCTGAGCAAGGGTTGCTTGCTGGGTTTCTTCCTCATGGTCATTGGCGATTGGGCAGCCTTTCCCATGCACTCCCGTAACTCGCAGCTGTGCCATTTCGGGAATTACGATTCAATCAGTATGCGAGTGAAGCTCCCCCTTCTCCGCACACGCTTCATTCCCCCGGGTCGGGCCCCCATCCTCCGATACGGGGTTGCCGTTCTCAGCATCATTCTCGCACTAATTCCAGCGTTTCTGTTGTCGGACCTGGTCGAAAGCCGCCTGGTAGTGTTCGCGGTCGCGATCATGGTCAGCGCCTGGTATGGCGGATGGAAACCAGGGCTGGTCGCTACCACCTTCGCGCTGACGGTAATCGCGTACTTCTCCCTGGCGGGCGCCCGCACCCAGACGGATTACCGGCAGGCCATCATACATGTAGCCCTGTTTGTATTCGTCGCCCTGCTTATCTGCTGGTTCAACGCAGCTCTGCGGTCGGCGCAGGAAGGACTGCGCCGCTCCGAAATAAATTTCCGCTCGCTGGTTACCAATGCCCCCTACGGCGTCTGCCGATGCGCTTTCACCGGAACTCTGCTCGATGTGAATCCGGCTCTGGTAACCATGCTGGGATACGGGTCTGGAGCGGAACTTGTGGGAAGCAATCTGGCCAATCTCTACGCCGACTCACAACAATGGTTCATCCTCGCCGACTACTTCCGCTCGCTGCAAAAATTCGACGGGCTGGTAGCGGAATGGAGAAAGAAGGATGGAAGTTCCGTCATCCTGCGGCTCTCCGGACGCGCCATGCGCGGAGAGAAGAATGCCATCTTCTTCGAACTCTTCACCGAAGACGTCACCGAGCGGCGGGCGCTCGAGCAGCAGCTTCGCCAGGCTCAAAAAATGGAGGCCATTGGTCGGCTCGCGGGAGGCATTGCGCACGACTTCAATAACCTGCTCATGGTCATCTCCGGCTACGGAGAGTTCCTTCTGGAACGCATCGGTCCCGACCCTGCCCTCCGCGCACCCGCGCAGGAGATCGCCAACGCCGCCGAGCGTGCCACAACCCTTACTCGCCAGCTTCTCGCATTCAGCCGCAAGCAAATGCTGGCTCCCAAGATGCTGGATCTCAATGGCATCGTCACCGAAAACCTGAAAATGCTCACCCGTCTGATTGGTGAGGACATTGACCTGGTGATGGTTCCGGGCGCCGAACTGGGCGCCGTGAAGGCAGATCCCGGCCAGATCGAACAGGTCATCATGAACCTGGCGGTGAATGCGCGCGATGCG
Organism: uncultured Terriglobales bacterium; assembly: GCA_955652845.1. Taxonomy (GTDB): domain Bacteria; phylum Acidobacteriota; class Terriglobia; order Terriglobales; family Acidobacteriaceae; genus JABCYV01. The sequence continues at coordinate 2,771 of CATPBY010000493.1, forward strand.
ATGCCTCAGGGCGGCAAGCTGACCATTGAAACCGCCAATGTCACGCTCGACGAAAACTACGCCCGCTTCCACGCTCCGGTGCGGCCGGGCGAGTACGTGATGCTGGCCATCAGCGACACCGGCCTGGGTATGGATACTGAAACGCAATCTCACATCTTTGAGCCGTTCTTTACCACCAAGGGCCCGCGCGGCACAGGCCTGGGCCTGTCAACCGTCTACGGGATCGTCAAACAGAGCGAAGGCTATATCTGGGTTTACAGTGAGCACGGCAAAGGAACGTCATTCAAGGTCTACCTGCCTCGAGTGAGCGCGACCGGCGAAACCATGGCGGTTCAGCCTGCCATCGCTGCCTCGAAACCCGGGCGGGGTGATGAAACCATCCTGTTGGTGGAAGACGAACCGAATCTCCGCCGGCTTGCCCGCGAAGCTCTGGAGAGTCAAGGCTATTCAGTTCTCGATGCGGCCGATGGGGCCAGCGCAATTCAAATTTCCAACTCTTATCAAAGCCCGATTCATCTGCTGTTGACCGACGTCATCATGCCAGGAATGAACGGGCGCGAACTAGCTCTGCGCATTTCCTCGCTGCGGTCCGAAACCAGAGTCCTTTACATGTCGGGCTACACGGAGAATGCGATCGGCCACAACGGCACACTGGATGAGGGGATCAGCCTGCTCCAGAAGCCCTTTACCCTCCCTGCCCTGAAAGCCAAAGTGCGGGAGATGCTCGACACACCACTTCCCCAGGAGGTCATCATGTCTGCTCGCTTCGCAGGGACGGGTCGCGCCAGGGAAAAGCTTTCTCCCTTTCGCGCCCAACGCTTCAAACTTCAGCTACCGTTGAAATACCGCCAGCTCGGGGAGAACGACTGGCGTACCGGCACCACCGAAAACATCAGCCGTTCGGGAATGCTGTTCCGGGCTGAGGAGGCGATTCAACCCAACGTGCAGCTCGAAATCAATCTCGTGCTGCCCGCGGAAATTGCCGGATTGTCCGCCGCAGAAGTCGTTTGCCGTGGAGAGGTCGTACGCACCGAAGGACCCGATTCGTCTACCATGCAAACCGCCCTCGCGGCCAAAATCCTGCAATATCACTTTCAGCATGGCGCGCAGATTCCAGAGGCGTAACCGCACTAAAACATAAAAGGCGGCCCTGAGGCCGCCTTTCAACTTCTGCCTGAAAACTGAGAACCGAAAACTGGAACTGGCGTTGAAATTATTTCGCCTTTCTCTGCGTCATCGGCACAATCTCCGCACTCGAAGAAATATCAAGCTCGGTCCGCATTCCGTCCCGAAGACCGTCGCCGGAGGCCTTCATCCTGACTTCCTCTACCCGTTCCGCCATGGCGTACATCAAGTCATCTATGCCTTTGCC
>CATPBY010000494.1 GCA_955652845.1 uncultured Terriglobales bacterium
GCGCTGGCGCAGGTGGGCATAGCCATGGGCACGGGAACCGATGTGGCCATTGAAAGTGCGGGCGTTGCTCTGGTGAAGGGCGACCTTGCCGGAATTATCCGGGCCCGCAATCTGAGCCGGGCAACCATGCGGAATATTCGCCAAAACTTGTTCTTTGCTTTTTTTTACAACCTGCTGGGAGTACCGATTGCGGCCGGAGTGCTCTATCCATTCTTTGGATTGCTGCTGAGCCCTATCCTGGCTGCGGCCGCGATGAGCTTCAGTTCGGTTTCGGTGATCACCAATTCGCTGCGTCTGCGCAATATCGACCTGTAGTCAGATCCCCGCATCCTGACGATAAGAATTCATCTGGCGTTCACGATTCGTTCATGAACCCGTAACAGCCGACAGGTATCCTCCGCGCATTCTAGCTACCGGAGGAAAGCATGCAACACACTCCCCTTCACCACCTGCCGCGCTCGCGTGCGATGATCAGTCTGTTTCTGATCGGGTACCTGTCGATCGCTAACCCTGCTTTTAGTCAAGCCAACAACGTAGATGTCAGCTCTGGCTCTTCGCAATCCACAACTGCAATCCAACACCTTATCGTCCTTATCGGCGAAAACCGCACGTTCGACCACGTCTTCGCGACGTATGTTCCCCACAACGGGGAGTCAGTCTCCAACCTGCTGTCGAAGGGCATTATCAATGCTGACGGCTCGCCCGGACCACACTTCTCCAAAGCGGCGCAGTATCAGGCGATAGGGCCATATGAGACGAAATACTTCATAAGCCTGGACAAAGAACAAAAGGTGCCGTATCCCACGTTGCCCTTGCCGAGCCTGAACTTTTCGCCGACCAAGCCAGTTTTCCCTCCGGGCACGCCCTTATCTTTTCTGGCAGCGGTGGACCTTCCCTGGACGCCGACGATCTGAAACTGCTGACCACGGGCGCTGCGACACAATTCAAACAGACATTTGTGCAGCCTGATCCCGACACGCGAATCCGAAATTACAAAGACTTGCCCGACGGGCCATTCCCGCTAAGAGGCCCGAAATTACCGTATGACTCTTACACCGGGGACACAACTCACCGGCTGTTCGAGATGTGGCAACAGTCGGATTGCAGCATCAACAATGCGACTCCTCAGAACCCTTCAGGGTGCCTGAACGATCTATATCCATTCGTGATCACCACCTACACCGATATTCTCGACACTGTTTTTGATAATCCTCCGGCAATCGACGACAACGGGGGCAGCAATTCGATGGCGTTTTACAACGTGCAAAAAGGGGATGTGCCAGTGTTGAAGCGGCTGGCGGACAAATATTCCATGAGCGACAACTTCCATCAATCGGTCATGGGAGGCACGGGCGCCAATCACGTGATGCTGGGAACCGGAGACGCGATCTTCTGGAGCGATGGCAACGGTAATCCTACGGTGCCTCCGTCGCACATCGCCAATCCTGATCCTCTGCCCGGCACCGACAACGTATACACGGTAGACCTGCTTTTTGACGGCAATTTTGCCGAGTGCGCCGACCCTTCAGAGCCTGGGGTCAGGCCGATCCGCGATTACCTGAAGTCGCTTCCATACGCGCCCAATCCGAAATGTGAACCGGAGCACTATTACATGATCAATAACGACTCTCCGGGTTTCCTGCCCGACGGCACCGTCGACGCCAAAGGTATTGCCAAGGGCAGTTCGATTCCACCCGTCAATGTCCGCACCATCGGGGAGGAACTGAACGAGAAGAATATCTCCTGGGCTTACTATGGCGGAGCCTACGATGCCGCCATCCAGTTGCAACACCATCCAAACAGCAAGGACCCGCTGGTGCAGATCGGCGCGGCCTACTGCAATATCTGCAACTTCGAGTCCTACACCAACGCGATCATGGGGAATGCCGCAGAACGCACCGCCCATATCAAGGATGCGAAGGATTTCTTCGCCGCCATTGATAGTGATTCGCTGCCGGCGGTATCTTTCGTCAAGCCGGATGGTCTGATTGACGGGCATCCGGCTTCTTCGAAACTCGATCTGTTCGAAGGCATGGTGGAAAACGTGGTTGATCATCTGCAGGCGAAGCCAGACTTGATGGCAGATACTGCGCTGATCATCACCTTTGACGAAGGCGGCGGATATTACGATTCCGGTTACATTCAACCGATTGACTTCTTCGGCGATGGACCGCGTATCCCGCTGATCATCGTGTCACCTTTCACTACCGGCGGACACATCAGCCATACCTACGCCGACCATGTTTCGATTCTGAAGTTCATTGAGCGGAACTGGAACCTGAAGCCGTTGACCAGCCGCAGCCGGGACAATTTCCCCAATCCGATTGTTCACGGCGATCCGTATGTGCCGATCAACAGCCCGGCGGTTGGCGATCTGTTTGACTTGTTTCATTTTGACCAGTAGAGGCCGGCCCGTAGAGTAGTTCTTTATCAGGCGCGGGCTTTTTGCCAGTGGCATGGCTACACGAGCGAGGATCCCCGCGCCTGCATTCTTATGGGTGCATCGTTGTGAAAAGGTTGTTCAGTGATTCGGCCAGGGTTGGATGCGCGAAGATGCCGTCGCGCAACGCGGTGTATGGCAGTTTGCCCAGCATTGCAATTTCGATAGCGGACATGACTTCGCCGCCTTCCACCCCGAGAACTGCCGCCCCCAGAATCTGATTGGTCTCTGCGTCGACAATGGCTTTCATAAAGCCGCGTGTTTCATCTACCTCACGAGCGCGAGCGACGGAGGTCATCGGCAACTTTGCGACTCGGATGTTGCGGTTCTGCGCGAGGGCGTCAGCCTCGGTGAGGCCGACGCGGCCCAGCTGCGGATCGATAAAAACGGTATAGGGCACCAGCCGGTTGGCAGTGGAAGCAGATTTCTTTTCGAGCAGATTGGCGCGAATAATGCGAAAGTCGTCATAAGAAATATGAGTGAAAGCCGGGCCACCCTTGATGTCGCCGAGAGCGTAAACGCCGGCGGCCGTAGTTTCGAGGCGATCGTTGACCTGGATGAAGCCGCTTTGGTTCACCTGAATTCCCGCAGCCGCAAGGTTGAGAGTGTCCGAGTTCGGCACACGTCCGGTGGCGACAAGTAAGTGCGAGCCTGTCAAAGTGATTAACTTCTCTGGCTGCTGAACTTCCAGCTGAATTCCGTTTTCCGCCCCGCTGACTCGACTAGTTTTCGCTTTCAACACGACCTCGAGCCCGTCCTGGCGGAGAATTTTCGCGATCTCTTCCGACGGACTGAACGATGGTCACGCGGCTGCCGAAGCGACGGAAAAGTTGCCCGAATTCGAGGCCGATGTAGCCGCCACCCAGGATCAACAGGTGTTCAGGAACAGCTTCGAGTTCCATGATGGAAGCATTGTCCAGAAATGAAACGCTATGCAGGCCATCCAGCGTGGGGCGCGAGGCGCGAGTGCCGGCATTGATGAAGACGTATTCTGCCGAAAATAACCGCTGGCTTCCATCTTTCAAGCGAACCTCAACTGATTTCGGCCCGGTGAAACTGGCCAGCCCAAAAATCAAGTCCAGATTCGCGGTCTGCTGGATGCGCGACTGATTGCTACTGCGGAAGCTGTCTACAATGTTTCGTTTTCGTTCCCGGACCTTTCGCAGATCAATGCCGATGGCTCCGGTCTGCACGCCGTAGTCGGCGGCGCGCCGCGCGAGGTAAGCGACCCGCCCGCTCGCGACCATGGTTTTCGTGGGAGTGCATCCTTCGTTGATACAGGTGCCGCCGACATGTTCGCGCTCGATGAGAGCAGTGCGCATGCCAGCTTCAGCGAGCGCGGTGGAGAGAGGAGTACCGGCCTGTCCTGAGCCAATGACGATGGCGTCGTAGTGGTGTTGCGAAATGGTCATAAGCAGGGTTCAGATGACATGGAACGGAGATCTCAGAACCGGGAGACCAGAAACAGCGCCAATCCGATAGCAACCAGATCCTCCGGAACGGCAATCGAAAAATCGGACGATTGAAGCGATCGAACCAGTCCAACCCGAGCCTGATAACCTCCGAACGCGCCGCCGATTGCGCCGAGCACGCCAGCTACGGCGCCCAGCCGGAGGGACGCTGCTCCGGCGACGGCCAGGCAGGCGCCGGTGAGCAATCCCAGCACAATTCGGGCAGCCAGCGGAAACATAGCAGTGCGGGCGGGCGTGCCCGGGAGTTGATCGGCTACGAATTCGACGAGCGCGCCGACAGTGAAAATGCCCACAGCTATCGCCGAGCCCATGAAAGCCAAAGGAGAGCTGGAAAGATTGAGCCAACCGAGATGCGCTGCCCACGCGACTGCGGCCGGGGCGGTCATAGAACGCAGGCCGGTTACAACCCCAATACCAAAAGCCAGCAGCAACACGACTGCTGAATTCATGAGGCGCCCTCCAAAGCTTGCCGTATTCCCACCCGCAAGCTATGAAAGTTTGCGGCCAGATTCAGGTTGAGTCAGGCCGACGCTGGAACCTTCTGCAAGCGTTGGCGGAAGTATTGTTTCCAACTTTCAGGGAGAGCCGCGACCTGCAGGACGCGTCTCACCGATGCCACATCGGCGTCGACATATCTTTTCTCGGCGTACAGCCGGGTGATTTCTGCTACTGGAACCTGATTTGGATCGCGGCTGATGGCCTTAATCTCGTCGCCGGCGCCGACTTCTCCCTCGCGGGAAACGGCGAAATAGAAGCCGGTGCGGCGGCTGAGAAAAAATCGCTTAACCATGTCGTCGGCTTCGAATCTGATGCCGAGTTTGTAACAGGGGAGGCGAGGTTGGGTTACGACCACCTCCGCCGAGCCGACGGCGAACCGGTCCCCGAGATACGTCGAGCCTTCCAGCATTCCGTCGATGGTGAAATTCTCTCCGAAGACTCCCATGGGCAAGGCGCGGCCGGGCAGTTCTTTTTTCCAGTAGTCATAATGGACGAAGGGATAGGCATAGACGGCTTTATATTCGCCTCCGTGAACGCTGAGGTCCGCCTGGCGGTCGCCATCCAGATTAAGCTTGCGCAAAGGCACGCGGCCCTGGACAGGCTCCTTGAAAATGCCGGTAGTTACGCTCCTACCCAACCATGTGACGTCACGGGGAAGGCCCGTATTCAGTGAGACAAGTCGCAACGCGCATCCTTTTTGGAAGTCTGTGAATGGATTCACCGGGCAGTATAGCGGGTTAGCCATGCAAGTAAAACCTACTCTTGCATTGCACCAGCCTTACAATTGACACTACCCTTACGGTGTTCAACAATTGCTTAAATCATTCATCCCAAGCTGGGGAGGCTTATGGCGGACGGGGAAGCTGTGCATGGTGGGGCAGAAAGCAGTGCCGGCAAGTGGATTCTTCTACTGCTGGCCGTTCTTTATGTGGCGGGTTCGGCCTATTTTCTTTTTGCTTTAAGAGGACGCCTGGACAAGCAGGATAAGGACCTTGCCGCCAGCAACAGCCAGATTCTCGATCTCACGAAACGCATTCAGGCTGCCGAAGCCAATGATGAAGCTCTGGCCCACCAGGCAGGCTTGACCAAGAAGGAGCTGGCCACACGCTCCGCCGAATTGCAGCGCGAACAACGGGCGGCCGAAGCCAGACTGGCAGAGCAGGAGAAACAGCAGATCAACGCGGTTACCGGCGAAGTAGCCGGGGTGAAAACTGATGTCGGCGGGGTGAAGACCGACGTCGCTTCCACCAGGGCGGATCTGGAAGCCACCAAAGCGAAGCTTGAAAGCACCATCGGCGATCTAGGGGTGCAGAGCGGGTTGGTGGCCAAAACCCGCGATGACCTCGAATTCCTTAAGCACCGGGGAGACCGCAACTATTACGAATTCACCCTCATTAAGGGGGCCAAGCCCCAACCGGTTTCGACGGTCAGCCTGCAACTGAAGAAGACCGATGCCAAGCATGGAAAATTCTCTTTAAACGTTACCTCGGACGACAAGACCATCGAGAAAAGAGATCGCAACGTCAGCGAACCCATTCAGTTCTACACTGGCCGGGACCGTATGTTGTATGAGCTGGTAGTGTGGTCGGTAGACAAGCACAAGGCGACCGGATATTTGAGCACTCCCAAGAATGCACCGGTACCGGTAACCGCTTCCACCAATCAGTGACCGTTCAATGGCCACCGCGCGCGTTCTGATCGACATCGCTCTCCGCACCACGATCATTTATGGCGTCGTTCTGCTGGGAGTGCGGCTCAGCGGCAAGCGCGAAGTGGGACAGATGACCCCTTTCGATCTGACCCTGCTGTTGTTGATCAGCAATTCCGTGCAGAATGCAATGACGGGTCCGGATACTTCGCTTGCTGGCGGCGTGGTTGCGGCAGGCACGCTGCTGGTGCTGAATTACTTCATCGCGGAAATCTCGGGAGCGAATCGCCGCTTTCGCAAGTTTGTTCAGGGCCAACCCAGCCTGCTGGTCCACGATGGCCAGGTGATTGAAGCCCATATGGCGAAAGAACACGTGAGTATGGACGAGCTGCAGCGTGCTCTTCGGGAACATGGCATCGCCAGTTATCACGATGTCGCGCTGGCAGTACTCGAAGTAGACGGATCGATCAGTTGCCTCAAGTATGATGAGATCAAACCCGACGCCAATACCCACCTGGTCCGCAGAAAGTTCCTACAGAAACATTAGCCGGGATCCCCATTACCTGGTTAGAACCAGCGGCACCGCCTGATCGTAGGGCTGGATCACTACGCTCAACTGTTGGCGCTTGTCGAACGCTGACTGGACGACAGGAAAACTCACTACAACAGTCCCCTGGGCCTGACCGCCGGGAGGAATTTTGGTTTCCGGGGCAAGAGCAGGCAGAACATGTTCTTTCAGTGCGGGAAAAGCCTGAAAGTAGCGGTCGAAGTCGATTGCCGAGGCGGCTTCATCGGTGAACTCGCCGCTGCCGGTCTTTAGTGTGGCCTTGATGTCCTTGATCCAGAGCGGTTTCTTGCCTGAATTATGGACAGTCACGTTGACCGCGACCAGCATCGCGTTCTGGTCGGGAATTTCAATGGCCGCGACATTATCGATAGACCCTTCTCCCTGAGGCTTGGGACGCAGCACAAAGGCCCATATCGCCACCAGGAGCGCCGCTCCGGCTAAGACGATGGCTACGATTTTTACCGAGGGCAGATTCTTCTGAGCGGTGCCGAATTCCTCCCCGATATTGATCGTTTCCCCGGGCTGGGGCTGGGTCGTGGTGAGGGGCGGTTCTGGCGAAGGGGGCGGGTTTGGGATTTCGTCGGGCATGGTTGCCGGTTCTCCGCTGGAATTCTACCCTGCTTTCCCTGACCTCAGAGGGTTCGACCTGAGGAGCTTCGGGATGGGAAGGCGCAAGGCAACCTCCGCGATTGTTAAAGTTCGTCTTACCTTGGCCGATGGGAAGAGGTGTAAGGGTCCGCCCACGTGAAACTGCAATCCGCTGGAGGAGAATGAAAAGCCCGGTCACCGCCTGCGCGCTAGCCGTGTGCCTGTCGGCGGGGTTGTACGGTCCGCTCGCCGCCCGGAGCCAGGACGAAACGACCGGCAACAGCATGGAGACCAGCAACGCCGACGCGCAGGAAGCGGTCTCCACCCCAAATGTTGCCGACCTCGACGTCAGCCAGTTAATGGATGTCAGGGTCAGCTCGGTATCGAAGACGGAACAGAAGATGTCGCGGGTGGCAGCCGCCGTTTTCGTCATCACCCGGGAAGATATCCGCCGTTCCGGCGCGACCAGTATTCCCGACCTGCTGCGCATGGTGCCAGGGCTGGATGTCGCTCAGATCAACGCCAACAGCTGGGCGATATCGGCGCGCGGGTTCAATCATCAGTTTTCGGACAAACTGCTGGTGCTGATCGATGGCCGGGCAGTCTACACGCCATTGTTCGCTGGGGTTTACTGGGATGTGCAGGACGTGGTGCTGGAGGATATTGCGCGGATTGAAGTGATTCGCGGACCGGGCGCTGCTGTGTGGGGAGCAAATGCGGTCAATGGCGTCATCAACATCAGTACCAGGAAAGCGTCAGACACCCAGGGTGGTTTAATAACCGCGGGCGGGGGGAGCCAGGAGTTGGGATTCGGCACGGCGCAGTATGGCGCGAAAATCGGTGAAGATTTCAGCTACCGAGTTTTTCTGAAAGGTTTCGATCACAATCATTTCCCGGATCTGGCGGCAAAAGACGCCGCCGACAGTTGGGACCTGTTGCATGGCGGATTTCGACTGGATGGGAACCTGTCATCGAAAGATTCTGCCACTTTCCAGGGTGACATTTATGGCGGAGGCGAAGGATCACAGTTCTCTCATATTGTTTCGATCGCGCCTCCGGTCAACCTCAACGTGAACGGCTCGGCCGAGCTGGCGGGAGGAAATATTCTGAGCCACTGGAATCATGTGTTCTCCGCAGGCTCGGATACCACGCTGCAGGTGTACTTCGATCGATCTGAGAGATTCGGTCCGCAATCCAACGAAGACCTCAATACATTTGATCTCGACTTTCAGCACCATCTGGCCGTGGGCGCGCGCCACGATCTTCTGTGGGGCGGAGACTATCGTCACACATCAGACCATACCGCCGGCACAATCGATCAGGCATGGCTGCCTGCCAGCAGATCCCTTCAACTTTACAGCGTCTTTATACAGGACGAAATTGTGCTGCGACCGGATCGCCTCTTTTTGACCTTCGGAACCAAGCTGGAAAATAACTATTTGAGCGGATTGGATGTGTCACCGAGTATCCGCGCAGCATGGACGCCGCGCAACCGGCATACCTTCTGGGCCGCAGTCTCGCGGGCAGCCCGGACGCCATCCCGACGGAACACCGACGCCGACGTCAATATTACGGTGTTCCCGGGACCGGCTGGAATACCAGCCGAGCTGACCCTGCTGGGCAATCCGGATGAGCGGCCGGAACATCTGCTGGCTTACGAGCTGGGATATCGCGCTCAGCCTGCGGGTCCGCTGTCAGTGGATATAGCGGTGTTCTTAAACTCCTATAGTCACCTGGCGACGACCGAGCCAGGCGCGCCATTTCTAGTCAATATCCCTGCGCCTGCTCATCTGGTGTTTCCCCTGGTGTGGGATAACAAAATGCGGGGCACTACGCAAGGCATAGAAGTTTCCGCC
>CATPBY010000495.1 GCA_955652845.1 uncultured Terriglobales bacterium
CGGTATGACTAAAGATGTTGACATTCTCCATCGCTCGGCACTGCCTCTGTATACGCGAGCACGGCGTGATAATTGTGAAATGAGATCATGTTCCCAATTTCTCTCCGCTGCGCGGATGATAACCATGGACGAAGTCCAAAGCTGGCATACGTTTCTTTCCTTCAGGCTGAACTTCCAGCAACTGCAACGCGGTTGCTTTCCCGCAGCCCACGAACAGTCGATCAGCCTCGACCAGAAATTCACCCATGGGAAGCGCTGGTTGCGAAACCGCTGCATTCCAGACATGCAGATTCTTGCCACGGAAAGTCGTAAAGGCGCCGGGCCACGGCTGAAATCCACGCAGACGATTGAGAATTTCTCCCGCCGGGCGCCGGAAATCAATTTTGCCGTCTTCTTTCTTTAGAATTGGGGCAAGAGTTGCTTTCGCCGGGTCCTGCGGTCGCGAGTGAACATTTCCTTCCCGCAATCCCTCGAGAGTTTCAACCATAAGATCCGCGCCCAGGGATGCCAGACGCGGTGACAACGTCTCCGCCGTGTCTGAAGCCGCGATTTCTATTTCTTTCTGCAGCAGAATGTCGCCAGTGTCCAGTCCGGCATCGATTCTCATGGTGGTGACCCCGGTTACGGCCTCTCCGTTAGCAATCGCCCATTGGATAGGCGCAGCCCCGCGATACTTCGGAAGTAACGAGGCATGCAGATTCAGGTTGCCGAGCGCTGGAAGATCGATCATCCACTGCGGAATGATATGGCCGTAGCCAACCACGATAATCGCCCGAGGTTTAAGCGCTGAGAGCTGCGCTCGAAATTCTTCGTTATTTCTGATTTTCCCCGGCTGCGCCACCGGCAGGCCTAGTTCGAGCGCGCGCTGCTTTACCGCGGACAATGCTAGTTCCATACCTCGGCCGCGGGGTTTGTCAGGCTGGGTAACAGCCAGGTCGACGACGAAACCTCCGCTCACAAGCCGGTCGAGCGTGGGCACGGCGAAGCCAGGCGTGCCGCAAAAAACAAGATTGAAATTATCGGACATCAGACGCCAGACTTTCGAATTGCCGTGCCCTCATGCTAACCGCCAACCAATCTATGCCGCGCAGCAAAAGCGGTTGTGTCTTATCAGGATGAGGAGGCTTCACAATAGAAATATTTGCCAGTCACTTGACGGAAAGGTATTCAGTCGGTTTGCGCGGGCAGTCTCGCCAGCCTGGCTACAGAATATATCTCGACAGATCCTGGTCCTTAACGATGTCGGCCAGCATGTGGCGGACATAATCCGCATCGATCTGGATCTGCTCGCCTTTCTTTTCGGGCGCCTCGAAGCTGATCTCATCCAGCACCCGCTCCATGATGGTGTGAAGACGACGGGCTCCGATGTTCTCCGTGCCTTCGTTCACCCGAAAAGCAAAGCGGGCAACTTCTTCCAGCGCCTCGCGAGTGAATTCCAACTTCACGCCTTCGGTCTCAAGCAAGGCAGTGTACTGTTTGGTCAGTGAAGACTTCGGTTCAGTGAGAATCCGGATGAAGTCATCCATGGTGAGCGACTGCAGTTCCACGCGGATGGGAAAGCGTCCCTGCAGTTCGGGAATAAGATCGCTGGGTTTAGAGACGTGGAACGCCCCGGCGGCAATGAACAGAATGTGGTCGGTACGCACCATTCCGTAACGGGTGTTGACCGTGGTCCCTTCAACGATGGGCAAGATGTCGCGCTGCACGCCCTCGCGGGAAACGTCGGGACCGTGGCCGCTTTCGCGGCCCGCAATCTTGTCGATCTCATCAAGAAAAATGATCCCAGAATCCTGCACGCGGTCGATGGCTGTGCGGGTTACCTGATCCATATCGATCAGCCGCTGCTCTTCTTCCTGGATCAGATATTCGAAAGCTTCGTTAACCTTCATCTTCCGCTTCTTGGTGCGCTGGCCGAAGATGTTAGGCAGCATGTCCTTGATGTTGACGTCCATCTCCTCCACGCCCTGGTTGGAGATGATCTCAAAAGATGGGAAATTGCGCTCGCGCACCTCGATTTCGACCATGCGCTCGTCGAGCTTGCCTTCGCGGAGTTGTTGACGAAGTTTCTCGCGAGTGCGGCTTGAGGATTCCGTCAGCCCCGTGCTGCTCTCGATTACGACGCCACCAGTGGCAGTGTCCGGCGGGCGGGGCTGTGAGACCGGCGGTAACAGGATATCCAGCAGGCGCTCCTCGGCGTTGAGCTCAGCTTTGTCGGAGACGTCTTCGAGCTTCTCCTCGCGTACCATGTCAATTGCTATTTCCACCAGATCGCGAATCATCGATTCAACGTCGCGGCCTACGTAACCGACTTCAGTAAATTTCGATGCTTCCACCTTCATGAACGGCGAATTAGCCAGCTTGGCCAGACGGCGGGCGATTTCGGTCTTGCCCACGCCAGTTGGGCCGATCATGATGATGTTCTTTGGAATAATTTCTTCGGCAAGATCGGGAGCGAGTTTTTGCCGCCGCATGCGGTTGCGCAAGGCAATGGCCACGGCGCGCTTGGCAGCGTTCTGGCCCACTACATGCTTGTCAAGCTCAGCAACGATCTCTCGCGGCGTGAGCTCATCCAGTGCGATGTGTTCTTCGTCTACAGTCCCAGGCAGATAAATAGCCATAATCGTTTTACGTAGAGAGAGCCGCCCTCGGCCGTCGACCGGGTCGGGGACCCGGTTTTTTTCGTCATTAGTAAACGGCCGTCGAGCTTCGCTCGACCCGACAGCCGAGGGCGGCTGTCCCGGCGCGACTACAGTTCTTCTATTGTTACTTTGTCATTTGTATAGATGCACATTCTTCCAGCAATCTTCATCGCTTCTTCGGCAATCTGGCGAGCCGAAAGCTGGGTATGCTCTGCCAATGACTGCGCCGCCGCCTGGGCATAGGGCCCGCCACTGCCAATTGCGGCTATACCACCGTCGGGTTCAATCACATCACCCTGGCCGCTGAGCAGAAAAGTCTGCTCCTTGTCGGAAACCAGCAACAGCGCCTCAAGATGACGCAGGAACTTGTCCGTACGCCAGTCCTTGGCCAACTCTACCGCGCCGCGCCCCAGGTTTCCATGATACTGCTCCAGTTTTGATTCAAAACGGCTGAAGAGGGTGAACGCGTCGGCCGTGGAACCGGCAAATCCCGCCAGAATTTTGTCGTTATACAACCGCCGGATTTTCTTGGCCGTGTGTTTAATTACGCCTTCGCCGAGCGTGACCTGACCATCTCCCGCCATCACAACGTTGCCATTGCGGCGCACACAAAGCACGGTGGTTGAGCGGATTAAACGCTTCGCTGCCATGAGGACAATCTTTGATTATAGCAGCGCGGCACAGACTCATCCGCTGGCGGTACCGGGCATTTGCAAGCCAAACCGTTTTTTGCGAACTTCGCGCAGAAAGTTTCGCTTTTTATGCCGTCACCGCTTGCGGCTTCGTCTTGCCCGTCAGCAACTGCCGCAGCACAAACTGCAGAATCCCGCCGTTGGCGTAGTACAACGCTTCCTGCGGCGTGTCGATGCGCACCAGTGCCTTGAACTCAGTTGTCTTGCCGCCGCCGGCGGCCCGTATAGCGACTTGTCGCCCCGGCACAAACTTCTCGGCCAATTCGCGAATCTGCGAAATCGCGATGACTTCTTCGCC
>CATPBY010000496.1 GCA_955652845.1 uncultured Terriglobales bacterium
CAAAGGCACCGGGCTTGGGTTGAGCATCTGCTACGGGATCATCAAGGAGCACGGCGGTGAAATTTCTGCTCGCAACCGCAAAGAGGGAGGAGCAATCCTCGAAGTATGTTTGCCTTCCGCCGGATTCAGTGCTTCTCCAGCCGAAACATTCCCTGCGCCGCGCCCTGACTTTGCCGTCGAAGGCCGAATCCTGCTGGTGGAGGATGAGGAGGCGGTTTTGGAGTTTGAGCGAGACGTGCTGGCTGGCGCGGGCGCCCAGGTGGTGGCATTAATGAATGGAGACCAGGTAAAGCCGCGGCTGCTTAGCCAGCCTTTTGACGCACTGATCATCAATGGCAAGATGCCTGGCGGGTGGAATGCGGCTGACATCCATCGTTGGATTGCCGAATACTGTCCCGGCTTGGAAAAGCATCTGCTGTTCACTTTCTCTACTGTGGCCGATCCGGAAACTCGAGCCTTTCTCCATCAGAACAATCTTCCCTATCTGGTCAAGCCCTTTGAAGTTGCGGATCTGATTTCCCAGGCGCGCCGGCTGTTGCAGAAGACCCGCGCTACCGCCGCTGCCAGGACTTAGAGCTTACAGGCTTTGCTTGAGCATCCGGGCAAATTTCCGAAGCCCGGCTTCATTCCTTCGGTACCACATCCATTGGCCCAGCTTGTGCGCTTCCACCAGGCCAGCTTTCTTCAGGATGGACATATGGTGCGAAATCGTGGGCTGCGAGAGGCCAATCCTCTGTTCGATATCGGAAGCGCACAATCCCACATCTTTGTCCAGGGAGCAGCCTCCGCGTTCTTTGAGGGCCTGCAGAATTCTTCGGCGGGTGGGATCAGCCACAGCATGTAACTTACGGCTTAGTTCGGGCTCTGGATCGCTCATGGTTGAATGGAAGTAGCAAGAGTAGTCAGAACGCAGATCTGGACTTATTACTTCTCACTTTCACTTCCGCATTACTTCTTTAAGATCGGGTTGTACCCGTCGCTGACCAGCTTAGCCCGGGTGAGTTCGGCGTCCTTAACATCTCCGAAAGGTCCGACCTGTATATGGAACAACTTGTCGGAAGTCGTATTGTTCGCGAATGCGGCATACTGTTTCTTCTTCAAGGCGCCTACCAGCGCGTCGGCGTCTTCCTGTTTTCTGACCGCAGCAACCTGCACGTAGTACCCGTTCAATGGAGGAGCAGCCATTGGGTCGGAAGTCGCCTTGGCGTCAGAAGAGATGTCGCCGCCGGAATCCTTCTCGCTGGAATCGTTCACAGCCGGCTTTTCCTTTTCTTTTTCACCGACCGATTTGAAGTACGCGATGTCCGGAGCGGAGCTGGCGCCTGTCGACTTAGTCGCGGAAGGCCGCACGTTGGGCGCTGGGTTGAGCACGGACGAAAGCTCGCTTCCTGATGGCTTTACTGAATTCTTTCCAAGCGAGAATCCCATTCCAAAAAATAACGCACAGAGAGCCACCAGTCCGAAAAAAAATGCCAGCATCTTCCCCGTACCCAGAGTGATTTCTGTGTCTTGAGAAGCGGCCATAGTTTGGTTCAACCTCGCTTTGGATTCGGTCGCTGCAGGCAAATCAAGCCTTGGGGCCGTCTCCCTCGGCTTTACCGAGTAGCTTTTGAATGCCCGAGAAGAAATCAACCGGCACCGGGAAGATGACGGTAGTATTCTTCTCCACTCCGATTTCCGTCAGGGTTTGTAGATAGCGCAACTGCACGCTTACCGGCTCGGTGGCCAACAGATGGGCGGCATCCACCAGTCGCTGGGCGGCCGAGAACTCACCCTCCGCGTGGATGATCTTCGACCGCTTTTCGCGCTCGGCTTCCGCCTGCTTGGCCATCGCGCGCAGCATCGATTCCGGCATATCCACCTGCTTGACCTCTACGTTTGCCACCTTCACTCCCCAGGGCGCGGTGTGAGTATCCAGAATGCTCTGCAGGCGCAGATTGATCTTTTCTCTGTGAGAGAGCAATTCGTCCAATTCCTGCTCGCCGAGAACCGAGCGCAGTGTTGTTTGCGCGAATTGTGATGTCTGGTAGACGTAATTGGAGACTTCCACCACGGCTTTGCGTGGCTCGATGACCCGCAAAAATATGACGGCGTTTACCTTCAGCGTGACGTTGTCGCGGGTGATGATGTCCTGCGGAGGCACTTCCAGCGCTTCCTGACGAAGCGAGACCCGCACCATCCGGTCGATGGGAGCGAAAACCAGAATGATGCCTGGCCCCTTGGCCTCGGGCAGAAGGCGTCCAAGACGGAAGATGACACCCCGTTCGTACTCTGCCAGAATTTTGATCGAACTGAGAAGATACAGAACTGCGATGATGATGGCGATAGTCGTAAATCCGACTCCAAGCTCCATCCAGGCCTCCACGCTCTGCTTCCAGGATCGCTGCTGCGGATTCTACCGCACTTCATGGACCAGGTGGGGTTGTCTCCGCAGATGCGTGAAAGGATGCCGGTGGAGCTCTCCTCGCCTCGTGACACGGCGTGCATGACGAATACGCTCGCGCCTACAGGTGATTGACCAGCGTTGCTGGTGAACTCCGGCGTGGCGGCGGAGCGGGATCTACCTGCAATTGCAATCCATTCACGCTCCTTACCACAATTATCTGGCCCGCCGCCACATTGCCCGATGCAACCGCATCCCACACCTCGCCGTGGACGAACACTTTCCCCTCTGGAGAGAGCTCAGACTGTGCCGTCCCAATCTCTCCTACCAGTCCTTGCGCGCCGGTGACGACTTTGTTGGCTCGGGCCTTGAGCGCAATGCTCATCAGAAAGAAGGTAATCAGCCCCAGCGGAACGCTGACTGCAAGCGCAGTAAGCAGATGGACACGCATCTCCGGAATTGGCGCATCCACCAGCAGCAGCCCTCCCAGCACCATTGTGACAATTCCACCAATGGCAAGCACGCCATGAGTAGCGAACTTTGCCTCCAACGCGAACAAAGCGAAAGAAGCAAGTATCAAAACTACAGCAGCGAAGCGCGTTGGCAATAAGTTGAGCGCAAAAACCGCCAGCAGGATAAAAACTACGCCCACGGTCCCCGGCAGGACCGCGCCGGGGTGATTGAACTCCGCATAAAGCGCGAGCGCGCCAATGGCCAGGAGTATGAAGGCAATATTTGGATCCATGATAAACGCGAGAATCTTCTCTTTGAGTGTCAGGTCATAGATGCGAACTGTTAGCCCAACCAGGTTGAGGGTTGCGATTTGGCCGTTGAAGCGCTTTACCGTTTTCCCCTCCATTTGTTTGAAGAGGTCTTGTTCGCTGGAGGCAACGTAATCGATCAGGTGCTGCGCGAGCGCCTCCTGATCGGTGAAGGATTTCGACTGCCGTACCGCGCTCTCTGCGACTTCTATATTCCGGCCGCGCTTCGAGACCACAGATCGCATCAGGGCCGCAGTATCGTTCTCCAGCTTTTCTTTCATGGTGTCGTCCATCTTGCCGCCGCCGAGGGTGACGGGATGGGCCGCGCCGGTATTCGATCCGGGGCTCATCGCTGCCACGTCGGCGCTCTCCAGAATAAAAAAACCCGCGGAAGCAGCGCGGCTGCCACTGGGAGTAACAAAGATGATGACCGGAACCGGCGACGCTAGAATCTTTTCGATGATGTCGCGAGTGGAATCGAGCAACCCCCCAGGTGTGCTTAACTCGATCAGCAGCGCTTGATCTTTGTTGCGCGCCGCTTCGTCGAGGGCGCGGCCGATGTATTCATCGGTAATCGGATGGATGGTGTCTCTCACTACAATCTTAAGCACATCCGCCGGCGCCAGGGCAGACAGTGTGCCCAGCATGAATCCTGCTATCAGGACGCACAGGAGGCAACTACTAAACTTTTTTCTCATGAGTGGACCAGCAAACAGCTCCGGTTGATTTCTATTGTCTTGCAACCGTGGGAAAGACTTATTCGAATCACGCACTCGTCCTTCTTCTTTCAGGTTTCTCAGTTTCTTCCAATTGCAAGTCATTCCAGCTCGGCAGTTGCGTACTGCCGGTGATCAAGCGGGCTCCGCGTTCATAGGTGAAATATGACCACGCCCACTGGATAAGAACAATAAGCCGGTTGCGGAAACCGATCAGAAAGAAAATGTGGACGAACAACCACGAAAGCCAGGCAAAGAACCCGGCAATGTGGATTTTACCGAACTGTGCCACCGCTGCGGCCCGCCCGATTGTGGCCAGGCTGCCCTTGTCGAAGTAATGGAAGTCCCGCCGCGGTTCGCCTTGTAATTCACGCGCGATATTCTTTGCAGTGGCATTACCTTGCTGAATAGCGACCGGCGCCAGTCCCGGTAACAGCTTCCCAGTTTTATCTTTCAAGCTGGCAAGATCTCCGATCACGAAGACTTCTGGATGTCCGGGGAGGCTCAGATCAGGATTCACCACGACGCGCCCGGCGCGATCCAGCGGAGTTCCGAGTCTCTTGCCTAAAGGTGATGCGGCAACTCCTGCGGCCCACAAAATCACGGCAGCGGGAAGGCGGGCTGCACTGGTTATCACGGCCGCGGGTTGAATTCCCGTAACCATTGTGGAGGTATGAACCTCCACGCCGAGACGGCGCAGCTGCTCTTCCGCGCTGCGCGAAAGGTCCTCAGGATAGGCCGGTAAAACTCGAGGTCCACCCTCCAGCAGCAGAATTCGCGTCCGCTCCGGATCGATGGAATGGAATTCATTGACCAGCGCAGTACGCGTTATCTCCGCCAGCGTGCCAGCCAGTTCCACTCCTGTCGGTCCGCCTCCCACCACTACAAAGTTTAATTGAACCTGTTCAGCGGCATCAGCAGCCTGTCGCTCTGCCAGTTCCAAAGCCAGTAAAACTCTGCGTCTGATTTCCAGCGCATCTTCGATGGTCTTCAAGCCCGGAGCAAAGGGTTCCCACTCATCGTGCCCAAAGTAAGCGTGACTGGCGCCCGCGGCGACGATCAAATAGTCATAGGGGATTTCAGCGTCTACTAATTTCACCACTCGCCGTGATAGGTCGATATCATCGACCTCACCCATCAATATACGGACGTTGTTACGGCCTCTGAGTATCCAACGGATGGGCGCAGCAATTTCTCCGGGAGAAAGCCCGGCGGTAGCAACCTGATAGAGCAGAGGTTGAAATGTGTGATAGTTGTGGCGGTCGATAAGTACGATTTGAACAGGGTACCGAGCCAGTTTCCGCGCTGCCGTCAGTCCGCCGAAGCCTGCTCCCA
Source organism: uncultured Terriglobales bacterium (assembly GCA_955652845.1). Taxonomy (GTDB): domain Bacteria; phylum Acidobacteriota; class Terriglobia; order Terriglobales; family Acidobacteriaceae; genus JABCYV01. Next base: position 5,196 of record CATPBY010000496.1, read on the forward strand.
CAATTACGACGCGAGGTGTATTCTTGCCTTCCATAACGCCCTTACTCTATAAGATTCCGCCGGACGGCTTTTGCCTCGAAAAGTTTTAAGCACGTGGCCAGGTCAGTTGGCAGGTTTTCGGGCGAAATCGAGTACCATGTCATCGGCTCAGGAATCGTCCCTTTGGAAACTACGCCACCCCCAGTCGCAGAGCCGCTTCCCCCTTGGTTTCGTTTTCTCATTCCTTCGGTGGCCGATCTGATTTTCATGCTTCTGCTGACTGCGCTGACCTATGGGGCGATGGCTCCGCGTTTGCTGGGCGATGCCGGCATTGGATGGCATATCCGCAATGGAGAACAGATACTGGCCAGCCGCACTTTTACTCGCACTGACTCCTTTTCGGCCACCAAGAATGGCCAGCTGTGGTACGCCTGGGAATGGCTTTACGATGCAACTATAGCCGGTGTTCACAACCGTACCGGATTGAATGGCGTGGTATTTTTCACTGCTCTCATAATTGCCGCCACCTTCACTTTAGTTTTTCGAGTGTGCCTGGTTCGTGGTGCGCGGTTGCCGGTCATAATTGTCTTTCTAATTCTTTCGATAGGAGCTTCGACGATTCACTTTCTGGCGCGTCCGCATGTAGTGAGCTGGCTGCTGGGAGTGATCTGGTTTCACATTCTGGATGGCGCGAACAGCGCCAAGGGCGAAAGCGTGGCGACCAAACGCCTGTTCTGGCTACCATTGCTGACCCTGGCGTGGGTGAATGTCCACGGCGGCTTTGTCCTGGGATTCGCTTTGCTCGCCCTGTATCTGCTTTGTGCTTTGATCCAGTACTTGCGTTCCCGCGAGCCCGAGCGTCGCAATGCTGCGAAGGCTCTTGGCAGGTTATCCATGGTCAGCGCGCTTTCGCTTCTGGCCAGCTTCGTGAATCCTTATGGCTACAAGTTGCATGCGCACATCTATCAATATCTTTCCAACCCGTGGTTGATGAGTCATATCGACGAGTTCCGCTCCCCCAACTTTCATGGGGTTGCTCAAGAGTGCTTCGCAGTCCTATTAGTGTTAGCGATTGTAGGATTGGCCGGCGCGCGGCGAAAGCTTCCGCTATCGCATGTGTTCGTTATTATTTTTGCTGTCTACAGCGGTCTATACGCCTCTCGCAATTTACCAATGTCTTCCATTCTTCTCACGTTGATTGTGACGCCCATGCTCTCTCAATCGATGGCTCAGGCTGGCGACAATCTCCAATTGCCGCCGCTTACGCGAAGATTCTTTGCCCGTTGCGAAGCTTTTGCTTCGCGGATGGGCTTAGTCGAGCAGCAATTTCGCGGGCACTTCTGGCCGGTGACAGCGATTTTCCTCGGGCTATTGATTTGTGGGCGGCATGGCAGGGTGGGTTCGCACACTTTGATAAACGCGCATTTTGACGACCAACGATTTCCGGTGCAGGCAGTGAATCTGATTGACCAGCATGGAATTCGGGAACCTATTTTCAGTCCTGACACCTGGGGCGGCTATCTTATTTACCGCCTCTACCCCCAAAACCGCGTATTCGTAGACGATCGCCATGATTTTTATGGCGCCGATTATTTAAAGGATTACTTGAAGGCGATCCTGCTTACGCCTGACTGGGACCACATGCTCAGTAAAAGGCGTGTGAACTGGGTGCTGATGCCGTCGGGCTCGCCGCTGAGCAACATGTTGCAACTCACAGGGCAATGGACAGTAATCCATGAAGACCCCACAGCGGTGCTGTTTCGGCGAACAAAACCGATTTAGCTGTTGTCAAATGCTAAGTGCGATTTTTTCCGGTATAAAATCATGAATACAAATTCTTATGTTTAGACACGCATCGCGGGCGACGTTGCTCCTGGCGTTTCTGACGCTTCTGCCGCACTCCGGTTACGCACGCAAACACGAGCACTTTGGCGATGGATTCTCTATCGATCTCGACCACCCCTACGATGAAGTCGTCAAGGTAGTCCAGGAAGTAGCCAACAACGGAACTATACGCGGAACGTTTGAATATAAGGGAACGCACGATCTCGACGGGGCCCGAGCGGCAAAAGCCACACACGCTTTTCCGCCCTGGACTGGAGCAGGAACAGTTCTTTATAAAGAGCGGCCAAACACCCTGGCCCCTGAAAATTTTTATGCCACAAATGACAGCGGTACCGTGGTTGTACGTTATGTTTTGCAGCCAATCGGAGCCAACAGCACCCGGTTGAAAATTGACGCTATATTCGACGCCGACACCCATCACGGTGCCCACGCTTCCAATGGTCAAGTAGAGAACAAGGAGTTTGAGGTGATTTCAGGCAAGATCGAGGATCTTGAGCAACAACAAAAAAAACAGCAACAGGAAGCACGCGTGGAGGAGCAACAAAACAAGTTGCAGGAACTGCAGCAGGATCTCGATGCAGAGAACGCAAAACTGGATACGCTGAGCGCCAGGGAGAAGCAGCTCCATACGCAGCTGGAAGAGCGCCAGGGCGCCGCCAAAGTGCAAGTGAGAACAGCGACCGACTTAAAAGCCGAACCCTACAATCAAGCCAAAGTGATGCGGGCACTCCCGCAGGGGGAACTGGTAACCGTGCTTCTGCGCACCGCTAGCTGGTGCCGGGTACAGGTGGCGGACGGCGCCCAAGGATGGATCTATCGGCCAACGCTGGAAAGCGCTCCATGAGAGCAGGGCTTAAAATCGCTGGCGCAGTGCTGATGGCAATTTCCGCATGCGGGCTCTGTGCCGAGAATTCCACTGCCGTTCAAAGCCGCGACTATCCATTTCCCCTGCCAGCGGTCAAGCAAGTGCTGCAGCAACTGGGAGCTTACACCGGAAGCAGGCTGCCGTCCCTGGATGGATTCATTGCCAGCGTACGCGCCGATCTGGGTCACTACGAGCGGCCCTACTATGAATACAAAATCGAATTGCAGCCCGCAGCCGTCGATCGAACCACGGTCCGCGTGAAGGCGAACGTTTCGGCCTGGTACGCCGAAGGTCAAGGTGGAGAGTCAGGCTATGTTGCGTTCGAATCGAATGGCCGGCTGGAAAACGATCTCCTCGACCGCCTGAATGAACTTCTAACCAAGAACCAATCTAAAATCGCCACCGACCCTGAAACCGTAGTCAGACAACTCGCGGCTTTGCGCCAGCAGCGCCTGGAGGCGGAACGGCGAGTAGCAGAACTCCAAAAACAGTTGCAGGCGCCGCCTGCTGCCGGGCAAACCAGTTCTGCAGAAATTGTCTCCGTCATCCGGCCGCCGGTCGCTGTGGTCAGCGCTCCGCAAGAGAACGCCTCTGTGGTATTGCGAACCCAGTCCGAGGATGAGTTCGAGGTTCTGGAACATCGCGGGCTATGGTTGCGAGTGAAGCTCAGCGACACCACCAGCGGTTGGGTGAAACGCGGCCAAGTGCGGCAGAGCGTGCCAGCCGGGTCAGCGGACGAGCAGCCGTCCGACAAGACAGAGGCGGGGGCATACACCATAATTCGCGAAATGGTATCTCCATTTTCTGGTGAGTGGACACGCCTGAACGGCAAGCAGGCTCTTTACCTGTGGGCCAGGCCGGAGGGTTCGATCCGTGATGTGGCACTTGGGCAGAAGCTTAAGTTTGTCGAAGACATATTCAGACAGCGGTATCGGGAAGTAACCCACAGCTCTCAAAGCCCGGTCGAGGGCATTGTGGTCATTTTTCTTGATAAGCGCGGCGGGGTTGCGGCCGCAACCCTGGAAGACATTGCGCGCTGGGCGGATGGAAATTTAAGTCAGACAGCTTTTTTGAAGAAATGCTCTTTGGACCCGCCAGGTGCATTTGAAAATGCCGTCAACAGCCCCCGGGCTCGCTTGCCATAATATTCTGCCGCGCGTTATTTCGAAACTGATCGATTCGAGACAGCAAAGCCATAAGTTCTCAACAGCCCGTCAGTTGCTGGCGTTTTGATGAATGTCAAAAATCGTTGCGCCGCCTCTTTGTTCTTTGACGAGCTCAGAATTACACATGCCTGTTCAATTGGAGGGTAATCGCCTTCAGGCACCTCAAAATAGCGCCCTCTTTCCTTCATGTGCGGCGACAGAGCAAGCGACAGCGCCACGATACCCACATCCGCCGAGCCCGAAACAACGTACGCCGCGGTCTCCGAAATATTTTCCCCCAGCACCAGCTTGTCTTTCACCTGCTGGTAAATGTTTTCCTTCTGCATTGCAGCGACCGCAGCTTGTCCGTAGGGCGCATGCATCGGATTTGCAATCGCGATCTTCTTGATTGACGGATTCAGCAGCGCCCGCAGACCCGTACTCAAATCGAGTGTCGAGTCATTGGGCGCCCAAATAACAATTTTGCCTTTCGCATACTGGTAATAACTGCCCGGCTGGATAAGGCCATCCGCCTCGAGTTTTTGGGGATAATCCAGATTAGCGGAGAAAAACATGTCAAATGGCGCGCCATTCTTAATCTGCTGGAAAAAGTTTCCTGACGAGCCGTAGACGAGCTTCACCCTCTGCCCGGTTTCTTTTTGAAATCGAGCCTGGATATCCTGCATGGCAAACTGAAGGTCAGCTGCTGCGGCCACCGTAATTTCCTGGCCAGCACAGAACTGTGCAGAAAGCAAGAAACCTATTGCGAGGACCTTCAGGCTTTGCGATCCTCGGATACCGATGCGCCGCATGAGATAGCGCAAGAAGCTTGCCAGGAGGAGGAAATGTTTTTTCATGCAAATACTTGCAATCGGTGGCGGGGCTTAGGACCGCAGCTCTGGAATCGCAGTAGGCCGTCCACCGTCCAGCAGAATACAGTAATTGTGTTTGAACGGCTGCGATTAGATCAACTTTGACCGCTTACTCAGTTATTCCAGACGATGTTGGCTTTCCTGGCATTCTCATGCTGCTTTCTTAACATACGCGCCACATCGCCGAGCGGGACTGGATTCGACACGGACGCAACGTCCCACAGAGGCCGTTCCCCTTGGGCGTAGGTATAGCCGTACCCTGCTTCGGTCAGGTAGTGTATTTCTCCCATCGGCTGACGGCTGGCATGTTCGGGATGAGAGGGAAGACGCAGCACGACGGGTTCATTAGGTACGTAATTGGCGGATTGCGCCAGCGCTGTTGTGCCCCAGAGAAAAAACAAAGCTAGTAGCGACGTTTTCATGGTGGTCATCAATTCTTCTCCATACATGGGGAAGCTTCGGTAGTTAGGCCGGAACGCGGAGTTCGTACAGTACCATGCCGGCACTTAATATTTAAGCAAGCTCTGTACCAAACCCACAGCGGCTAAGGTATTCAACTTTCGAAGGTTGCCATGGCAGCGCCGCAATTGTTTGCACAATTGTGGAGGAACGACATCCTGAAATTGCCTCTCCGGACTGGCGCCCACGTCCAGCTCCCGACCTCGTAAATGGTCGCAGGCCGCCGTGATAAGATTCCAGCCAAAATTGCAGGGTGGATGCCGAGCTTGCCGATCAATAGCCCGCGCTCGCGCGCCGTCGCATCTCCGCGCGTCGTCAGTATCGCAGACCTGCGACCCCTGGCTCGCCGCCGGTTGCCGAAAGCGGTCTTCGATTACCTCGACGGCGGCGCCGACGGCGAGGTCACGCTGCGAGAGAATTGCCGGATCTTTGATGACGTCACTTTCCGGCCGCGTCATGCGGTAGCTACGTCAGATTGCGATTTGCGGACACGGGTTCTGGGCTTCGACATTTCTTTTCCTGCATTGCTGGCTCCCGTGGGTTACAGCCGTCTTATGCATCCCGATGGTGAACCGGGTGCTGCTCGTGCGGCGGGCGCGGCGGGAACGGCATACATTCTCTCTACGCTTTCTGGGCACCGTTTGGAAGATGTGAAAGCCGCCTCAACCGGCCCTGTCTGCTTCCAACTCTACTTAATGGGCGGTCGCACGGCTGCAGAGGCTGTGATCGAACGAGCCAGAGTTGCCGGCTGCGTGGCCTTAGTCGTCACCATCGATACCGCTGTCGCGGGACTGCGTGAGCGCGACTTCCGCAATGGCATGAAGGAGCTGATGAGTGGAAGCTTACTGGCGAAGCTTCCTTTCCTTCCGCCGGTTCTTTCACACCCACGTTGGCTCGCTGGTTTCCTGCGCGACGGTGGTTTGTCAAAGCTTCCTAATGTTGTTGTCCCTGGTCAAGGGCCGATGGAGTTGATCGATGTGAGCGCCGCTCTGGCCGCCGCTGCCGTAACCTGGAACGACCTGCAATGGATACGTAAGTTGTGGCCGGGCCCGATGGTTATTAAGGGAGTTCTCACCGCTGACGATGCCCGGCATGCGGTTGATCAGGGAGCTGCTGCTGTCGTTGTCTCAAATCATGGCGGACGCCAGCTTGATGGAGTGCGAGCTTCTTTGAGGGCGCTGCCAGAAGTCGTGGCCGCAGTCAATGGGCGCGCAGAGGTGTTGATGGACGGAGGGATTCGCCGGGGCTCAGATATTATCAAGGCCATTTGCCTGGGAGCGAAGGCAGTGCTGTGCGGACGCGCCTACGCGTATGGCCTCGCGGCGGCTGGGGAAGCCGGCGTCGCGCGCGCCCTGGAAATCTTGCGCGCCGACGTGGAGCGTACGCTCAGACTACTCGGATGCCCATCCATCGGCGCGCTGGATCGTTCCTACGTGGATGTGCCATCGAACTGGGAATGATGAGCGGCGCGGCGTCGCCAAAGGAGCAGGTGTGCATTGGATCCAGGTATATGACCCCTTCGGTCACTGGTGGCTCTCCACCCTTGTCGCCATGCTGCCTATTCTGGTGTTGTTCGGACTGCTGGCGGGCCTGAAGGTGAAGCCACACTGGTGCGCGATTGCCGGCGCCACCACCGCCGTGTTGGTTGCCATCGTGTTTTTCAAGATGCCTCTGATATTTGCAGCCACGAGTTTCGCCTATGGTGTTGCCTTCGGACTGCTCAAAATAGCCTGGATCGTGCTGGCGGCAGTCTTCCTTTACGATATCTCGGTTGAAACCGGCCAGTTCGAAATCATGAAAGAGTCGATTGCCGGAATCACCGCCGATCGCCGTTTGCAGGTTCTGCTAGTGGCATTCTGTTTTGGCGCGTTCATCGAAGGCGCAGCCGGATTTGGCGCGCCGGTGGCAATCGCTGGCGCTTTCATGATCGGGCTTGGCTTTAGACCGTTTCACGCCGCCGCGCTGAACCTGATTGCCAACACTGCGCCGGTGGCCTGGGGCGCAATCGGCACGCCCGTCCACACGCTGGCAGCCGTCTGCGGCCTGCCGGAGTCGGATCTCAACGCAACCATCGGCCGAATTCTTCCCCTCACGGCAGTCATCGTTCCGTGCTGGCTGGTGCGGACCATGGTCAGTTGGCGCGAAACCTTCGAAGTGTTTCCGGCCATCCTGGTGGTGGGTTTTTCCTTCGCGCTGACTCAGTTCTTCTGGTCGAATTACGTGGACAGCAATCTTGTCGACATCATGGGAGGTGTGGTTTCGATTATTGCCACCGTGGTTTTCCTCCGTTTCTGGAAACCCAAGAAAATCTGGCGCTTCGACTATGACGATAAGACAATTCAACTTTCATCACCCACTGAAGAAATAGCCGACGACATGGGAGGACAATGGTCCGCCGCGGAATTCGATCGATATGTGAAACCGCGTTCTTACACTGCGGGGCAAGTCCTAAAGGCCTGGACGCCCTTCGCCATCCTCTCGCTGTTCGTCTTGGTATGGGGCCTCCCCTCGGTCAAATTGGCAATTAACAAGGCCACCACTCCGGCCTTTAGAGTGATGGACGCCGCTGGCAAAGTTCGCCCCGGGCCGCCGGGATGGGATGTGCCCTACTTGCATAATGCTGTCTATCGAGCGCCGCCAGTGGTAACGAAGCCTTCAGCCGAGGCTGCGAGGTATGACTTTAACTGGCTCTCGGCGACCGGCACCGGTTGCTTCTTGTCAGCGATCGCCTCGGGACTGCTGCTCGGGATGACGCCGCTTCGGCTTTTGAAAACCTTCTGGCGCACCCTGGTTCGGATGAGACTGGCAATGGTGGCCATTTCCTTCATGCTTGGGCTGGGTTACGTCACCCGCTATTCTGGCCTGGACGCAGTCCTCGGGCTGGCGTTTACCCGCACTGGCTGGGCCTACCCGTTCTTCGGGACATTTCTGGGATGGCTCGGAGTAGCGCTCACGGGCAGCGACACATCGTCTAACGCGCTGTTCGGAAGCCTGCAGCGAATTACGTCGCAGCAACTGGGCATTGATCCAGTTCTAATGTGCGCCGCTAACAGCGCCGGCGGAGTGATGGGAAAAATGGTCGATGCGCAATCCATCACCATTGCTACCGCCGCAACTGAACAAGTCGGGAATGAAGGCGCCATCTTCCGCTTTGTGGTTTGGCACTCAGTTGCTCTCGGCGCGGTAGTAGGAATTATCGTCATGCTTTACGCATACGTGTTTCCCCATGTCGTGCCCCATGGACTCGCGTTTGTGAAGTAATCATCGAATAGACCGCGCTTTCATTTTCACCGCGGACTATAATTCCCAATTCTTTGTGGAGGAACCATGGCCTCGGCTGGGGACACTCGGTTGGGCAGGGCAGCAGGCCAGCCGGCATGGTGGCTGCAAGTTGTTCCCGTGATCTTGGGACTAGGCGCGTTCGCTGTGTACGCTACTTTGCGCGCATTCGAGGGAGCCTATTTTCAATGGGGTCCTTATCTTTCTCCTTTTTACTCACCGCTGATCGACGTGCATCACAAGTACTGGCCGTTTTCCCCTGCGCTATTGATCCTGGGTGGTCCGCTCGGTTTCCGTGTTACCTGCTACTACTACCGGAAGGCTTATTACCGCGCCTTCTTTTTTGATCCACCGGCATGCGCCGTGACAGAAAAATCCGGACGCGTATACCGTGGTGAGACGCGGTTCCCGCTTATCCTCCAAAATGCGCATCGCTACTTCCTGTATCTTGCTGTGATCTTTATGGCTTTCCTCTGGCACGATGCCGTACGCGGGTTTTTGTTTAACGACGGATTCGGGGTGGGTGTCGGCTCCATCGTGTTGCTGGCGAATGTCTCGCTATTGAGCTTGTATTTCCTTTCCTGTCATTCCCTTCGACATCTTGTCGGAGGGAAGCTGGATTGCTTTTCCTGCGCCGTTGCCGGCCGCGCACGCCACCAGGCGTGGAGCTGGCTGGGCGCTCTGAACGAACAACACATGCTGTTTGCCTGGATCAGCCTGTTCGGAGTTGGCCTCGCCGATTTCTACGTGCGGCTGGTTTCCTCGGGTGCAATAAGGGACCTTCGACTCCTGTGAACGGGAAATACGAAACTCACGAGCACGATGTTCTAGTTATCGGTGCGGGAGGCGCTGGCCTTCGCGCCGCCATTGAAGCTCTCGCGCAGGGAGCAAGTGTGGGAGTGGTGTGCAAATCGCTTCTTGGGAAAGCGCACACGGTAATGGCAGAAGGCGGAATCGCTGCTGCCATGGCGAATGTAGACGAAGCCGACGATTGGCGGGCACATTTTCGCGACACCATCCGAGGCGGAAAATTTCTCAACAATTGGCGCATGGCGCAGATCCACGCTCAGGAGTCCAGCGAGCGAGTGCGCGAACTGGAGCAGTGGGGCGCGCTTTTCGACCGCACTAAGGACGGCCGCATCCTGCAGCGCGCCTTCGGCGGGCACACATTTAAACGCCTGTGTCACGTCGGCGACCGCACCGGGCTGGAAATGATTCGCACCCTGCAGGATCGCGGCGTCCAGATGGGTTTCGATGTGTACATGGAGTGCGCCATCACGAGGTTGCTGAAAGACGGTGACCGCCTTGCAGGAGCCTTCGGCTACTGGCGGGAGAATGGCCGCTTCGTGGTCTTCAAAGCGAAATCTGTGGTGCTCGCCACCGGTGGCATCGGCAAGGCGTGGCCCATCACGTCAAATTCCTGGGAATACACCGGCGACGGCATGGCGCTCGCCTACGATGCGGGAGCTGAGCTGATGGATATGGAATTCGTCCAGTTTCATCCCACCGGCATGGTCTGGCCCCCAGGAGTGCAGGGAATTCTGGTGACCGAAGCGGTGCGCGGCGAGGGAGGCATTCTTCGCAATAAGACAGGCGAGCGCTTCATGGAGCGCTATGATCCCAAGCGCATGGAACTCTCGACCCGCGATGTCGTCGCCCGCGCCATATACACCGAGGTGCGCGAAGGCCGGGGAACCGAACACGGAGGCGCGTATCTGGATATTTCGCAAAAGCCCGCGGAATACGTGAAGCGAAAATTGCCCAGCATGTACCACCAGTTTCTGGAACTCGCAGACGTCGACATAACGAAAGGACCGATGGAGGTGGGGCCAACCTGTCATTACATGATGGGCGGCGTTAAAGTTGAAGCTGACACGGCGGCGTCTACGGTCCCAGGACTCTTCGCCGCCGGTGAGGTTGCAGCCGGTCTGCATGGAGCCAACCGATTGGGAGGAAACTCTCTTTCTGATCTTCTGGTATTTGGACGCCGCGCCGGGCTGGTAGCGGCACAACACGCTAAGGCTACAGTCGCACCCTCGCTCGACCCCGGACAGATCGATTCAGCCGAGCGTGCCATGCTCGCTCCGTTTGAGCGTAAAGAGGGGGAGAGCCCATACGCTTTGCATTCCGACTTGCAGGAGAACATGCAAAAACTGGTGGGCATTTTTCGCACTGAAGAAGACCTGCGACAGGCGCTGACCAAGATAGAAGAACTTAAAGAGCGAAGTCAGCGAATGAGCGTCAGCGGTTCCCGCATGTTTAACCCAGGATGGCACCTGGGTCGCGATTTAGAATCGATGCTTACTGTGGTGGAAGCCGTAACCCGCAGTGCGCTGGCTCGGCAAGAGAGTCGCGGAGCCCACAGTCGAATCGATTATCCGGATCTCGATCTTTCCTGGGGAAAGCAGAACAATGTGATCGCGCGAAAAAATGAACGCATGGAACTTCGCCAGGTTCCGATCCCGGATATGCCAGAAGACCTGCAAGTTCTGCTTACGGAAGAAAAGGGAAGCGCAGCTTAACCATGAGTGACGCAACACTAAAAATATTCCGTGGCACACGCGAAATCGGGGCAACAGTGGATTATCGGGTGCCAATTGCCCCGGGGATGGTGGTGCTCGATGCGCTGCATTATGTCCAGAGCCATCTTGCGCCTGATCTGGCCGTGCGCTGGAACTGCAAAGCCGGCAAATGCGGATCGTGCTCCGCAGAGGTAAATGGACGGCCACGCCTGACCTGCAAGACCCGCATGGACACGTTTCCACAAGACAAGCCCATCACGATTCTTCCTATGAAGTCTTTCCCGGTCATCAAAGATCTGGTAACGGACGTTTCCTGGAACTACAAAGTCAACAAGAAGATTCCGCCATTCCAGCCTCGCGCGGGAGTCGAATGGAGGATGTATCAGGAGGACATTGATCGGGTACAGGAATTCCGGAAGTGTATTGAATGCTTCTTGTGCCAGAATGTCTGCCATGTGCTTCGCGACCACGATAAGCAGGAGCAATTCGGCGGCCCGCGGTTTTTTGTGCGTGTAGCAGGTTTGGAGATGCATCCGCTCGATGGCCTTCAGCGCACCGGGCTGCTCAAGACCGAGCTTGGCATTGGGCTCTGTAATATCACCAAGTGCTGCACAGAAGTTTGTCCCGAGGACATTCACATTACCGACAACGCGATTATTCCGCTGAAAGAACGCGTCGTCGACGACTTCTACGATCCGCTGCTTGGACTGGTACGCAAAATCAGAAATGCAAAAGAACCGGCCAAATGAACGTTAAGGAGGTCCCATGGAACTTAAGTTGAAAACGATTTCATCAGAAGGCATAGATTCAGCGCTAGCTAAGGTGGAGCTCTATCGTTTTCTGAACGAGCCTGAAGAGGCAGAGTCCATTTGCCAGGATGTTCTGGCGGTTGAGCCTGCACACCAGTTAGCGCTGCGTCTTTTGGGTCTCGCGATTACCGATCAGTTCAGTGGGAATCCCTCCGACCGTCATTCGGAAGCGGAAGGAATTTTTCAGCAGCTTAGCGACCGCTATGAGCGGCTCTACTATCTGGGTCTGCTGCATGAGCGCCGTGCCAAAGCGCAGCTTCGCGCCGGACGTCCGCCGCACACGCTGCTGGTACTCCTGGAAGAGGCCATGCGGTGTTACGAAGAGGCGGAAAGCATTCGCCCCACAGGAAATGATGAAGCTATCTTGCGCTGGAATCGCTGCGTTCGGCTGATTCAGCATCATGCCGAATCGGACTGGCACCGCGAGGTTGAAATGTTCGAAATGGGCGATACTACTCCCTGAATTGCCTGACTCATTCGTAGCGCAGACTTTCGATCGGATCCAGGCGCGCGGCGCGGATGGCCGGCAGCATGCCGCTAACAATCCCCACCAGACTCAGAATAACCGTAGCTACAATCAGGCTGCTTACGTTGATGTGAAGATGAATGTCGCCCGCATTCGTGGTATCGCCGAGCGCGCTCATCATGGTCAGCGATCCGACACTCCAGGAGATCAGGTACGCGATTGCGACTCCGGCTACCCCCCCTGTAAAAGTGATGGCGAGCGCTTCAGCCAGAAACTGAAAGAGAATATGGCTCTTGTTCGCCCCCAGCGCTTTCTCCACCCCAATTTCCCGGGTGCGCTGCTGCACCGACACCAGCATGATATTCATCAGCCCGATGCCACCAATTCCCAGGGTCAAGGCTCCGATAAAGGCGAGCAGTACCTTCAACGCCGCGGTCACGACTCTGAAGTCGTCGAAGTCCTCTTTGAAATCGGCGATGAAAACTGCGCGGTGGTCGTCAGGCCGGTAATTATGATGTCCAGCCAACACCGCGCGCACCACGCGCGCCACCTGGCGATGATCCTCGCCTTCGTAGTCCATGAAAATACCGGTAATGTACTGGGTGTCAAAAAGATCCCCCATGGTGCTGAAGGGAATCACGACCATGCTGTTGTCATTGTTGTCGCCACCCTGTACCTTGTGCCGGTAAACTCCCACGATCTGAAAACTCATGCCATTAATGCGAATGCTCTGTCCCACCGCGGATTGACCGGAGAAAAGTTTTCGTTTGGCTTCATCACCGATCACCGCGACCCTAGCGCGCTCCAGTTCATCCTTTTCGCTCAGCCCGCGACCTTCATCCACCTTGAAGCCTCGGATGCGCTCGTACACTGGATAAACTCCGGTGAAAAACAGGTTGGTGAAGGTACGCGTGTCGTGCTGAATGCTGACCCCATTCTGTTTGTCGAAAACCGGAGTGACGCCTTTCACCATCGGCACTTCATTGCGAACGTAATCCACGTCCGCGAGTTTGAGCTTGACTTCAGTTCCAGCCTTGGCCCCGCCGGCTTGGAGCGATGTGCGCCCAGGGAAAGCCCCGATAACATCCGTGCCAAAAGAACTGAACACCAGATTGATACCGCGCTCGAAGCCGGAGCCGAAGGCTAAAAGAATAATGACCGTGGCCAGTCCCCAGGCCATACCCAGTATGGTGAGGGTAGTACGACGGCGATTGTGCAGCATCGCGCCGTAAGCTTCTTTCAGCAGGTCGCAGGTCATGAATTACTCCTGGCGCAATGCCTCAACCGGCTCGAGCATCGCCGCTTTGCGGGCAGGATACAACCCGGCCACCATGCCCGCCAGGGCCAGCGACAGCACCGCGCCTACAGCAGAAATCGGGACGATCTTCGGAGTGTCAAAGCCCTGTGGCAGTTGCACTCCCGAGAGCAGATGGATAACCATCATGGCGCCAGCAACTCCGGTTGCGCCGCTCAATAGGGTAAGAAAAGCGCCTTCAAGGAAGAACTGAAACATAATGTTCCGGTTGGTCGCGCCCAAGGCCTTACGCAGACCTATCTCGCGAGTTCGCTCGGTCACTGCCACCAGCATGATATTGATAATGCCAATCGCCCCTAATGCCAGTGTGACCAGCCCAACACCGCCGAGGAACCAGTCCATCGCTGTAAAAATCTTCCCCATGGTTTTCTGGTTTTTCACCGTGTCCCATTCTTCCCAAATATCCTTGCCATTCGGATTGAAGCCGCCATGGTTGCGGGCCACAATGCTGTGAAGCTCGTCTTTTGTCTCTTCGTTTTCCTCATAGCTGCGAGGCTGGTAGTTAATAAACGATATCGCACTGCCTTCCTTTGAATTCTCGCCCTTGAGCGGGAAGAGTTCGCGCATGGTGTTGAACGGCACAAAAATTCTGACGTTGGTGGCGTTGTGTTCTTCGTGGCCGATCATGGACAACACCCCGATCACCTCGAAGCGAACTCCGTTCAGCAGGATGGAATTGCCGACAGCCGGGCGCCCAGGGAACATGTTTCGGGTCATCTCCCGTCCCAGGATGCACACGCGGCGGCGTTCGGTGTTGTCGTCTTCGTTGATCCACCGCCCCACTTGCAAGGGAATAGTTCGGACCTGATTGTAGATGGGCGGCACGCCTGAAACCTGGCCATTGGTGCTGGTGTAGTCGCTGACGGCGCGAATGTCGTCGCGGGCAATCAGCGGCGAAATGTTTACCGCCAGCTTGGATTCATTCTTGATTGCCAGATAGTCGTCATAAGTCAGGTTAAACCACTTCATGGAATTAAAACTGCCTTCGACCGCTGGCATGCGCCCGCCAAAAAAGAAAATGATGTTCTTGCCGAACGTTTCCAGTTGCTTGCGGTTTCCGTTACGGAAGCCCTCGCCGACCCCGGCCAGCAGGAGAAGGGAACCAACTCCCCAGGCAATGCCGAACATGGTAAGGAATGAGCGCAGCTTGTGCGCCCACAAGGTACGCAAGGTTTGGGCGGCTATGTCCAGCATCACGCGCATGGTGAAATTCCCGCTAATCGGTTGGACTGACTCCTGGGTAAAGGGTTAGCGCAATTGCCCGCTTCCATAGCGACTAGGGGGTGATTGAGGGCAAAATGAAATCGGTTAACATACGATCGGTTTGTTCGTGCATACCTCGTGTGCTGTAATTCGTACTCGTAATTACGACTACCGCATCAAGGTCCGGGAAAACGGCTATCTTGTTGCCGCCATTGCCGGACATGTAATAGGCCGGGAAGGTGTTCGCGCCGCACTTAAACCGCTTCAGCCACCATAGATATCCGTATTCTGTATTTTCGTCAACGCGGGCATGAGCCTCGGTCGAAGTCTTGACCCACCGTTCAGCCACAATCTGTTCGCCATTCCAGACGCCACCATTCAAATACAACTGCCCCAGCTTCAGCAGGTCCCGGCTGCGCAGGCTTAACCCTCCTCCGGTCTGGGCCATTCCCAACGGAGAGAAAGTCCACGCCACTTTTTGGATTCCAAGCGGCCCAAATAAATTCTTCATTGCGAAATCGGGCACTGGCATTTTGGCCGCCCGTTCCAGGGTCCCGCCCAGGGTGGTTATACCGGCGGTGCAATAACTGAAACTGCGGCCGTATGGGGAATCCTGCGGTTTGGTGGCAAACGAAGGAAATCCTCGAATGGGAAGGTCGAGCGTGAACTTGATCCAATCTTCAATCAAGTACATCCGCTCTTCATTTCCCCGCGAGAAGTCATTGTTATCGTCACATTCCAGCAAGGAACTCATAGTCAAGAAGTCTTCAATGGTAATCTTCGCCTTGCGCGGGTCGGGATTCTGCACCGGCTGCTTATCGGGGAAAAATGTCAGGATGGCAGCATCGATGCCCGCTAGTTTACCTTTATCGACCGCGATCCCTGCGAGAATGCTGGTAATCGTCTTTGTTGCAGAACGAGTGTTTCGCAAAGTCTCGGCATCCCCATCGAAATAGGCTTCGTAAGCCAGTTTGCCGTGACGGGCGATCAGAACGCTCCCGATTTTCTTCAACTCCCCGGAACGAACCAGGCCCGCCATGGCCTGCAGATGATCGAGGGAAATTCCGGCCGAGTCCGCGCCCAGCGCAGTCCAATCATCCGATTTGACCGGGCTGGCGGTTTGCGCCTGAACAGTGTTGCAATAAAGCAATACGCCAATTAAAGCGAAGCACGCGGTATAAATCCTGAACGTAGATTTCGGATAAATATTCTCCAGACGGTCTGGTCTCATATTTGCTCCCCCACTATCGGACGGCGCTATAATGAAAGCGTTATCGGCCCGGGGTTTCCGATGAAGTTATGTTGCCTTCCGGTTCTTCCAGCTTTCCTTGTTCTATCTTTGGCCGTTTCAGCTGCTAACGACCAGAAAACTACCACGTTGCCACACCTCTCCAAGGAAACCCGGATGGATCTGATTCGGACGTTTAATGCTGAACTGGTCTACGTACGCTCGCCCTTCCCGATGGGTAAGACTGGTCTCACACTAAAGGACGGGAAGATTTCTCCCGCCGGACCTGAACTGGAGCGCTTAATGGCAATGTGGGGGCCGTCCGCAAAACCCGGCGACCAGGCTCGCATTACTGAGGTGCTGATCAAGGACGATCGTATCCATTTCGAAATCAATGGCGGCCCAATAAAGAAAAAGAAATGGTATCAGCATATTGAAGTAGGCGGCATGGGGGGTACGGCTCCGATCGCTCCCAGCGATTCCAATGCCAATCCTCGCGGCTCCTTCGTGGATCTGGTTTTCGATCACTACGTTCCCGATCTGAACCCTCAGCAGCTCAAAGATCTGCTTCGGCCGGTCTTCGATTTCAATGCCAAATCCGCAGCTGAGGCCTATCTGGAAACCGTTCCGCCCATTGTGAAGGAAGCCATCAAGAACCATAACGTGCTGGTGGGCATGAATCGGGAGATGGTGATTTACGCCAAGGGCCGGCCGGCGAAGAAAATTCGCGAGAAAAATGGAGAAGCCGAATACGAAGACTGGATCTACGGTGAACCGCCGCAGAACGTCGACTTCGTGCGCCTGGCTGGCGACGAGGTGGTGCGGGTTGAGACCATGAAGGTCAATGGCGAGAAGCTCGTCCGCACAGAAAAAGAAGTGACACTGACTCCGCAGCCAACGGTTGCCAAGGGACCGGACCAGCCTGAAGGTCGCCCGGCGGGCGCTCCCTCTTTGCGGCGTCCAGGGGAAGAACCGGCCGAGACTTCGGCTCCGGCGACCACTGTTGGTAAAAGACCCTCGCCCGTACCGCCTCCCCCGCCGATTGATCCTCCTGACCGGCCGAATTAGCTCCTCGGGCATTTGAATGACGTGCCCTGTCCTTTACTTGGCTCTCGCCCGTCCTCGCTTTACACTGGATGTGTGAAGATCGCGCTGGGCCAGATCAATCCCACGGTAGCTGACTTCAGCGGAAACGCCGCTAAGATTATTGATTTTGCTCGCCGGGCGAAAAGCGACGGTGCGGGCCTTATCTTGTTTCCTGAACTTTCTGTCTGCGGTTATCCGCCTCGCGATCTGGTCGAACGCCCATCTTTTGTAACTCACAACCGCCAGACAGTCGAACAAATCGCCGCCGAGACCCGAGGCATCGCAGTTATCTGCGGGCTTGTGACTCCGGCGGCTGCCCACACCGGCAAGTCGGTGATGAACTCTGCCGCACTGCTGCAGGACGGAAAAATCGCATTTCTGCAGTCCAAAATGCTATTGCCTACCTACGATGTTTTCGATGAAATGCGCAATTTTGCGCCAGCGAAAAACCAGACTCTATTTCCTTTCTGCGGCTGGCAGATGGCCTTAACCATTTGCGAAGACGCCTGGAACGACAAACACTTCTGGAACAAGCGCCTTTACACCTTCGACCCTGTCGAAGCCCTGATGCAGGCTGGCGGCAACTTCATGCTGAACATTTCGGCGTCGCCATTCTGGCTGGGAAAGCGTGAATTGCGTCTCGACATGCTGGCGACGATTGCGCGCAATTACAAGGTGCCGGTGGCGATGGTCAATCAGGTCGGAGGAAATGACAGCCTGGTGTTTGACGGTTCCAGCCTGGCGCTTGATCCCAATGGAAACGTGATCGCGCAAGGCAAGTCTTTTGAAGAAGACTTGATCTATTTTGATTCTACCCAGCTTAGGGGAGATGTTCACGAGCAGACGGCAGGAGCAGAGGCCAGTGCCTACGCGGCACTGGTGCTGGGAACACGAGACTACGTGCGGAAATGCGGTTTTAAACAAGTGATCGTAGGTTTGAGCGGAGGCATCGATTCTGCTCTCACAGCTACGATTGCCGCGGATGCGGTTGGCCCGGAAAATGTCATCGGCGTAGGAATGCCGGGGCCGTATTCCTCCCAGGGATCCATCGATGACGCGCGCGCCCTCGCAAACAATCTAGGCATTCGTTTTGAGTTGTTATGTATTACTGAGATTTTCGAAAGCTATCGAAAGTCGCTGGGGAAAATGTTTGCCGGCCATAAAGAGGACGTGACGGAGGAAAACATACAGTCCCGCGCCCGTGGCACCTTATTGATGGCACTCTCCAATAAGTTTGGCGCAATCGTCCTTAGCACAGGAAACAAGAGCGAACTGGGAGTGGGGTATTGCACTCTTTATGGCGATATGGTCGGCGGCCTGGCGGTAATTTCCGACGTCCCTAAGACCCTGGTTTACCGTCTTAGCCATTATGTGAATGCGACCCGTCCACTGATTCCCCAGGGGAGCCTCGAAAAGCCACCCTCTGCCGAGCTGCGTCCCGGTCAGAAAGACAGTGACTCCCTGCCGCCATATGAGGTCCTGGATGCGATTCTTGAGGATTACCTGGAGGAATCGCGTACGGCGGAGCAGATTGCCGCCAGCCATGGGTTTGACCTCTCGCTGGTCCGGCGCGTTGTTCGCATGGTGAACGCCGCTGAGTACAAGCGCCAGCAAGCGGCCCCGGGAATAAAAATTTCTCCCAAGGCTTTCGGCTACGGACGGCGTTTCCCCATCGCTGCCAAACCAGACGTGTAGATTGACCAGATTACAGGAAAGGACTCCATGCATCGTACTCGGATCTGTTTTATTACTGTTCTACTGTTCGCGGCCCTGGCCTCCGCTCAGCGCAAGCCTGTGGCGCCAGCGGCCACGAAGGCCGCCGGCGTTTCACTTCCTTCCGAAGAGACGGTCAACTCTTTCATGCAGCAGATGTTTGGCTACGATTCCTCAGTGACCTGGAGCGTGCTTGACATCAAGCCGGCCTCGGCTGAGGGGCTGGCGGAGGTTCTGGTAGCGATCACCAGTCCGCAGGGAAAGCAGACCAATCGCCTGTACGTTACGGCGGACGGAAAGCACGCGGTAATCGGTGACATCATCCCTTTCGGCTCCCATCCCTTTATGGAGACGAATGAACAGCTGAAAAGGGGCCTCACCGGACCCACCGTCGGCCCCGCCGACGCGCCGGTGTTACTGGTGGAGTTCAGCGATTTGCAATGTCCGTTCTGCAAGCAGGGGCAGCCGATGATCGATAAATTGGTTTCAGAAGAAAAGAGCTCCCGCCTGGTCTTTCAGAACTTTCCACTTCCCACCCATGATTGGTCGACCAAGGCAGCATACTATGCCGATTGCGTCGCGCGCAGTTCTAACGACGCATTTTGGAAATTTGAGCAGGGTACCTTCGACGCCCAGAAAGAAATCACCGCCGCGAACGCCGATACTCAGCTTACCGCCATCGCCAACAGTGCCGGGGTTAACGGCTCTGAGATCGCAGCCTGCGCGGCCAAGCCGGAGACCGCTGGCCGGGTCCAGCGCTCCATTGCTCTGGGAACCTCCGTGGAAGTCAACAGCACGCCCACGTTATTCATCAATGGACGAAAGATTGCAAACGTCACCGCCATGTCTTTGGAGTCTTTGAAAAATCTGGTGGAATTTGCTGCCAGGGAAGGGAAGTGAGCGGCTACTTCGCCATCCATACTTCCGATGTCTGGCCTGCCGGTGGGCTGATCACGCGGGGCGTAATGACGATGAGCAACTCGTCTTCGGCCACCGCTTTGCTGTTGCTGGTTAAGACCTGATTGAGGCCGGGCAGATACCCCAAGCCTGGGAGTCCGGTCATGCTGAGCTGTTCGGAACGGGACAAGGCGCCTGCTACGACTGCCGGTTCGCCGTCCCTTAATGTGATGTTCCCCTTGTATTCGCGATTTGAAATCACGGGGACCCCGTTGAATGACTGCGCCCCCAGCGCGCGGAACTGAACTTCCACTTGCAGACTCACGCCGGAATCTACGGTCACGGCCGGCTTCGCCTTAATGCTCAGTCCAATATCTTCGTAGTTGAAGGACGGCACCGGCGCCTGAAAGCTGTTGTTCTGAATTACTTGCGAAATGGCCGCGGTATTGAAGATGGGCGCAAAACTGGCGTTCAGGATGGGGTAGCGCGCGCCGATATGGAGCGTCGCCTCATTGCCCTGCGCCGCTCGCAGCGTGGCATGCTCCAGTGTCTTTGCGGTGCTTTCATTCACAGAGAGTTGCGCGCCCAGGGTTCCCAAACTTAATCCCATAAGCGTAAGACCGCCACCAAAGGTAGCCACTGGCTGGCTGAAGATCGAATTTTGCTGACCCTGCAATTGCGCGAGAAGCGCCGATAGTGACTGGGAATTGGCCTGATTGATCCCACCGCTGGAGATGAGCTGGTTGATCAGTTGTTGAATGTTCTGTCCGCCCAGAGCCCCAAGAGCCGCAACCGGTATGTTGAATAATTTGAATTGAGTCGGAATCTGTAAACCAATATTGCGAGTCAGGGTGTGGCTGATCTCGTAGACATGCATGTCGAGCATTACCTGGGGACGCAACGTCCCGAGAGCTTCCATAAACTGGTTGGCCGCATCCAGAGTGCGCTCCGGCGCCCGAACTGCAATAGTCTGACGAGCCGGTTCCGGTGTCGTAAGCCGAATCTCAAAGACCGTTCGCAGCAGGTTGACAATATCGTTCAACTCCTGGGTGGCCGCGCCAGGTATATAGAAAGTGCGCAACGCCATACGGTCGAACTGGCGATGATTTTCCGCAGACTCGGAGGCCAGCAGGATCTGCTTTTCTCCCACCGGGGTCCAGAATGTATGAGTCACCTCACAGGCCGCACTCATAGCGCTGTAGAAATTCGCCTGGCCTACATCAAAGCGCGCCGGGCGCGAAGCCACCGAATCATCAAAGATTACGGTCACTCCGAACGCCGCCGCCACCTGGGTCAGGAGTGAACGGCTGTCCCCGCGATAGTGAAAATCGACGCTGACCGGGTTGGGGTTGACACGGAGTTCGCCGCCCTCAGCCTCAATTTGCGGTGTATCCGATAATTTTGGCGCCCATTCACCCAGCGCATCGCGCAAACGCTGCTGTGCGAACTCATTCTGCGGATCAAGGTGCAACGCGCCGCGGAATTCCGCCAGCGCTTCTACCTGCTGGCCTTGCAACAATGCCGTATTGCCACGCTGTAAGTGATCGAACACAATTTGCTGGCGGATCATTTCGCGGGCGCTCAGGTATTCCAGGTCCCGGGGAGCCAGGCGGGCCGCGGCTTCGAACTGATCGAACGCCTCATCCGTTCGCTTTTCGCGCTGCAGTTTCATTCCCCTGGCGAAAGCGGACTTGGCATCCTTCAGTTCCCGCTTCGAGGGAGTGCAGGCAGCAATGTCAGGCGAACCCTCAGGGCAGGGAAGAAGGAGGAGACCCGCTGGCTGATCGGCGCAAGACCCAAACGCGCAAAGAGCGAATACAGCCAGGAGAGGATTGGTCCAACGCACGTTCGGATTGTAACCGGGAATGGTACTTCAACCGAGACATTTCCTGCCGGATATGTACCTTCGTCCACACCCGGACCACTACGAAAGGGCCGGGGTCAGTGGCTCAACTTGAATTGTCACCATTTTTCTCACGCGTCATCCGAAGCCCGGCGCAGTTCAGCCGAAAAAGGATCTCTGTGGAGTCAGCACCCGTGGTGTGCCGCCGCGCGCAATCCCGTGGACGCTGTGCGGTTGGAAAGTTAACCCTGTTTGGCGTATAAAAGTTAGTTGCGAGGCATGTGTGTTTTGTTTTCATCGCTGCCTTTAAGATGGCGGCTATCCAGCAACTCAAGCGAGGTACCATGTCCAGCCTGACCACCATGAACACCCCGAAGGGCTTGGAGGGTGTGGTTGCTACCACTTCCAGCATCTGCTACATCGACGGGGACCAGGGCGTGCTGGCATATCGTGGCATTGATATTCATGAACTGGCTGACAATTCCACGTTTGAGGAGACCTGCTATCTTCTTTGGTTCGCCAAGCTGCCGACGCGGCAGGAACTCCAACAGTTGCGTGAACAACTCGCCGCCGAGCGAAAACTGGATCCGGCAATTCTCGACCTGCTGCGTACCGCCCCCAAGACCATTCAGCCCATGGATGTCCTGCGCACAGCAGTGTCCGCGCTTTCTTTTTACGACCCCGATGAGAAGAGCAACGATCACGATTCCAATATCCGCAAGTCCATCCGCCTGACATCGCAGGTCCCAATGATCGTCGCCTCGTACGATCGCCTCCGCAAGGGCAAGAATGTGGTGGAGCCCGACCGGTCACTTTCTCATGCTGCCAATTTTCTTCTGCAGCTCAATGGGACTCCTCCGACCGCAACCGCGGAGCGGGCCCTCGACATTGCGTTAATTCTTCATGCCGACCACGAACTGAACGCCTCAACCTTCGCGGCACGGGTCACGGCCGCTACACTTTCCGATATGCATTCCGCCATCACCTCCGCCATCGGAGCGCTCAAAGGACCGTTGCACGGCGGAGCCAATGAGGCCGTCTTCCAGATCCTGCAAGCCATCGATAAAAGCGGCGCCGATCCGGTCGAATACGTGAAAAGCATGCTGGCGCAGAAGAAGAAGATCCCAGGTTTCGGCCACCGGGTTTATCACACCGAGGATCCACGGGCTACGCATTTGCGAAAAATGTCGCGCGACCTGGGTCATTCAAGCGGTCAGCAGAAGTGGTATGAAATGTCAGGCCGGATTGAAGAGTTCGTCAAGGCAGACAAGCATCTGAATGCAAACGTTGATTTTTATTCAGCGTCTACGTATCACAATCTGGGAATCAGCGTAGATCTGTTCACGCCGGTTTTCGCGGTTTCACGGGTGAGTGGTTGGACGGCGCATGTCATCGAGCAACTCGACGACAACCGGTTGATCCGACCGCGTGCGGACTACATTGGCCCGCCGTACCCCGAGCGCTACGTTCCAATTGAGCAGCGCTAGGGGCACGATCGGCGCTCTACCTATCCCTTCATGGAGATGACGGGCTTAAGTCCGAGTTTCTTGGCATAGACAATCCCTCCGAGCGCGACAAATAGCGTTGTAATAAACATGCTAAGTTCGCTCGGTTCCGGGGCCGCCACGCGTCCAATGTACTCCTGCGGGGTTCCACCCCAGCTCTGCGTGCCCGCTATCGGTGTGTAGAGGACGAGTCCATTGAAAGCGCTGTCGGGTGCAAATACAGCGCTGAGCAAATACTGCCCATCGATGCCCGCCGCGCCGCTGCTCAAAAAATAAGGGTTAGTCGCGGCGTTGGACGAGAACAATCCCCATATTGCCCAGTTACCGGCGGTCGGGTTTATGTTGCCAGCCAGTATGCCCTCGAATATGAGTCCCGCTGCCTTATAGTCCAGCAGTTTATTCCCGAAGAGTCCCTGTCCACTGAGCAGACCGTAGACATTCGCCGTCCAGTGCTCGCCCGGGATGACCTCATTGTCGAAGGTATCGCAAATCAGCGGCGTCGGAGTTGTGCTGTTGCCAATATAGAAATTGTACGGATAGGTATAGACCCCGCCGCCGTTGTTGCCGCCAGGACCGATAAGGCTCAAATTCACCGAATCCGCCAGAGCTGTTCCGGTAAATATGAGCGTTGCGAGGGAAAGGAAAAGTGCGGTGAAAAGACGTGAGTGGCGCATGTGTCGGGCACCCCTTACAAAATTAGCTACCAATGCCTTCTTCGCAATTCCGCCTCCAATCTCAATTTGTTGTAATTACGAGGGTTAACCCATACGGGTCAGTTAGGTAGGAAAACATTTTCACCGAAAAGCCGGATAAATGGGCAAAGTCATGGCTCCGTAAATGGCCGCGGACTCGGTAATCATTGGCGTTTCGCAGCTACGGCTCTGCTCCTCGCGGTCCAGTCCCTTTTTGAACGCGTTGAGTTCGCGATCCGGTCTGGTTCCAAGCCTTTCGATGGCGGTCACTTCTTTTCGCGAGGGCGATCAGAAGTTTCGCAGAGGTGAAACGACTTTTCTCGGAACTGAATCGAGTTTGTCAGGGCTCGAGAAAGGTTAGCC